>JAGAVE010000048.1 GCA_017942105.1 Clostridia bacterium
CGGCTTCTCATAGTGTTCTCTTTTACGAACTTCCTGAATAACGCCGTCTCTTGAAGTCTGTCTCTTAAATCTTCTGAGAGCGTTATCTAAAGATTCGCCTTCCTTAACTTTTACCTGACTCATTGTATTCCCTCCCTCCGCTACTTGCAGGGGTAATTTTCTAATATACACCCTATTCTAACATACGATTTTCCGTATGTCAACAGGAATTTTCAAGTTTGCCAAAATTTCTGCGGCGAAGGGAAAAGCTTAACGTGCAACGATATTAACAAGTCTGCCCTTGACATAAAGCTCTTTGATAATCTGCTTTCCTTCAAGCATATCAGCAAGCTCTTTCTTTGCAAGAGCGATTGCGTCTGCGGCTTCGATTTCAGCAGGAACCATAAGCTTTGCTCTTACCTTGCCGTTAACCTGAGCAACGATTTCGATTTCATCGTCAACACATTTAGCTTCGTCAAAATCTACCCAGCTACCGTTAGCAAGCATACCGCCGAAGCCCTGCTGAGCCCAGATTTCTTCCGTAACATGAGGAGCAAACGGGTTGAGAAGAGTTACGAAGGTCTTAAGCTCTGCCTTGTTGATTGCGCCCTTATCATAAATTGTGTTAAGAAGAGTCATCAATGCAGCGATTGCTGTATTGAACTTCATGTTTTCGATGTCTTCCGTAACCTTTTTTATCGTCTTATGGAAAGCTGATTCAAGTTCCTTCGAATAAGCATCACCGTCAACGAGGATATCCTGAAGACCCCATGTTCTGTCGATAAATCTCTTACAGCCCTTAACCGATGAAGCTGACCACGGAGCAGCCTTTTCATAGTCCCCCATAAACAAAACATATGCACGAAGAACATCTGCGCCGAATTCGTCAACAACCTCGTTCGGGTCAACAACATTGCCCTTTGATTTACTCATCTTGTCTCCGTCCGGTCCAAGAATAAGACCCTGAGCAGTACGCTTTGCATACGGCTCATCGTTCGGAACAACACCGAGATCATAGAGGAACTTATGCCAGAATCTTGAATAGATCATATGACGGGTAACATGCTCCATACCGCCGTTGTACCAGTCAACCTGACCCCAATACTTAAGCTTTTCACTATCCGCAAGAGCTTCGTTATTCTTCGGGTCAATATAACGAAGGAAATACCACGAAGAACCTGCCCACTGAGGCATTGTATCTGTTTCTCTCTTCGCATCTGCGCCGCACTTCGGGCACTTGCAGTTTACATATGAATCAATCTTAGCAAGCGGGCTTTCACCGTCTGAACCCGGCTCAAAGTTTTCAACCTTAGGAAGTTTGAGCGGAAGCTCTTCATAAGGAACAGCTACCATTCCGCACTTTTCGCAGTGAACGATAGGAATCGGCTCGCCCCAGTAACGCTGTCTGTTGAATGCCCAGTCCTTCATCTTGTACTGAACGCCCTTCTCTCCGATGCCGTTCTTCTGAAGGTAGTCAGCCATCGTGTCGATAGCTTCTCTCTTTGATGTTATGCCGTTGAGGAACTCTGAATTAACAAGCTCGCCCTCACCTGCATAGGCAGCCTCTTCAATATTGCCACCCTTAATGACCTCGATGATATCGATGCCGAATTTCTTTGCAAAATCATAGTCACGGTCATCGTGAGCAGGAACAGCCATAATAGCACCCGTACCGTAACCCATCATAACATAGTCTGAGATATAAATCGGGATTTCTTTTCCGTTTACGGGATTGATTGCCGATATACCGTCAATCTTTACGCCCGTCTTGTCCTTAACAAGCTGAGTTCTCTCAAACTCTGTCTTCTTTGCACATTCTTTTCTGTATGCTTCGATATCTGCCATATTGGCAATTCTCTCAGCATACTTGTCAATCATCGGATGCTCGGGAGCCATAACCATAAATGTTACGCCGAAAAGAGTGTCCGGACGGGTTGTGTAAACCTTGAGCTTTTCATTGTCTGAACCCTTTACTTCGAAATCAACAAACGCACCCGTTGATTTACCAATCCAGTTCTGCTGCTGAAGCTTGACATTCGGAAGATAGTCAACCTTCTCAAGACCTTCAAGAAGCTTGTCAGCATACTCTGTTATACGAAGATACCATACATCCTTTGACTTCTGCACGATGTCTGAATGGCAGATATCGCACTTGCCGCCCTGCGAATCCTCATTTGAAAGAACAACCTTACAAGACGGGCAGTAGTTAACAAGAGTCTTATCTCTGAAAGCGAGACCGTTTTCAAACATCTTGAGGAAAATCCACTGCGTCCACTTGTAATAATCTTCCTGAGTAGTATCAACAACTCTTGTCCAGTCAAAAGAGAAACCAACTCTTCTGAGCTGAGAAGAGAACTTTTCGATATTCATATCCGTTACTTTACGCGGATGAATGCCCGTTTTGATAGCATAGTTTTCCGTCGGAAGACCGTAAGCATCAAAGCCGATCGGGAACAATACATTGTATCCCTGCATTCTTCTTTTTCTTGATACGACCTCAAGACCTGAGTAAGCCTTGATATGGCCGACGTGCATACCTGCACCGCTGGGATAAGGGAACTCAACGAGGGCATAGAACTTCGGCTTATCCGAAAAATCTACCGCATTGAAGACACCCTCTGCCTCCCATTTATCCTGCCATTTTTTCTCTGTCGATTTAAAATCATAACCCATTTCAATATTCCTCCGAGTTGATGCAGCACCGTGCTGCTTACATTAGATTTTATACAAATTCACGGGCGGAGAATATCCGCCCAAAAGAATTATTTGCTTTTTTCCCTTTACACAAGGGAGACTAAAAAGAAACTGCAAAATACAACGCTTAGTCCGGTGTTACAAGGTCAGAAATATCAACCATTGCGGCATCGCCCCAAAGCCTTTCGAGGTTATAATACTCTCTTGACTGAGGGTCAAAAATATGAACGAGAACGCAACCGTAATCAAGAAGAATCCAACCCGTTGCTCTGCCTTCAATATGGTCAGGCTCAACACCGAGCTTTGACATTTCTTCCTCAACCTCATCTGCAAGAGCGCGGACATGAGTGTTCGATGTACCGCTTGCAATAACGAAATAATCAGAAACTATCGTCAGCTCCTGCGTCTGAATAAGGTCGATATCCGTCGCCTTTTTATTGTCGAGAATTTTAACTATGCTTTTTGCTGTTTCAATTGATGTCATATCTGTTACCTCCTATTACCAGCTCATTGTAAAGATCGAGACTGTCAGGATGAATGACACTCCCTCTTTTTACAAGGTCAGGTATGCCAAACTCAAGCGCATAAAGCGCCGCCTTTTCCATTGATTCGTCACAAAGTCTGCGCATAACATCAACATCTTTATAATTGCGTTCGGCTGATATGTAATCTGCAAGATATACTATTTTTTCAAGCAAGGTCATTTTTGCCCTGCCTGTTGTATGGTACCTGACGGCTTTGTAAATTTCTTTGTCGTCAATACCCATAACGCTTCTTATGTATTCGGCTCCTGCGATTGCGTGCCAAAGCTTTTTATTGGCTCGCTCCTCAGGCAGAAGCTCAATCCCCGCCTCAGTTATAACCCCAAGCTGCTCCTCGGGAGAGGAGTTCTTCATAACATCGTGCAAGAGTCCTGCAGTGTATGCCTTATCTGCGTCGCCGCCGTATTTTTCAGCTAAGTAGCGTGCACTTTCGGCAACATTCAGGCTGTGTTGAAACCGCCTTAACTCCAGCTTCGACCTTATGAGTTCAATGATTTTTTCATCAGTCCAGCCGTTCAAAGGTATAACTCCTTTTCTTTTATATATTTCAGCACCTTTTCGTCGATAAGACCTTCAACACTTTCACCGTTGCAGATTGCTTTTCTTATCTGCGTTGAGCTCAGCTCAATCGGGTCAAAATCGCAGGTGATGAATCTTTCCTTGTCTTTCGGAAAATATTCTTCAATATAATCTTCAAGCTTTTCTTCACCGATATCATCTTTTCTGGAAACGGCACAGATTTTAACACAATCTAAAATCACATCCGGGTTAACCCATTGATGAAAGGTAAAGAGCATATCTGAGCCGATGAAAAATATCAGCTCGTCATCGGGGTAATCACCGCGAAGGAGAGTAACAGTTTCATAAGTATAGCTCTTTCCTCCGCGAATAATTTCCATGTCGCTTATCTCCACGCCTGCATCGTCCGCAAAAAGAAGGTTCAGCATCCTAAGCCTATCCTCCGCGCTTGAAAAAGAATCTCGCGTTTTATGCGGAGGCGTTGCGGTCGGGATAACGATGAGTTTATCAAGAGAAAGCTTTGATTTCATTTCGTCGGCATATTTTTTATGTCCTGCGTGCGGCGGATCAAAAGTACCGCCAAATATTCCAATACGCATCATCTGAGGTTAATCTTCTTCATAGTATAATGAGTTGCAAAGAAGAAGCCTACAATAAAGATTATGCTTATAACGGACGGCATAAAGTTAATAAAGCTTATGTTTGCCTGATAAATGTCCGTGATAAAAGCAACCTTCTCCGCATACGGGTCAAAGCTCAGGCCAAGTATAATCTCATCTGAAATAACTGAGCTTATTTTTGATGCCACACCAATTGAAATTCCCGAGAAAAGCAAAGTGAATATAACATGGTGCTTCTGGAAATGTCTTGTATTTGAGAGTGTTATTGCAAAACAAACCTCAACCATATAAAGGAACGCCGCGATAAACACATTGATAAGCAAGCATACCAGCATAAATACAAGAACGCCTACATTCAGGTTTTCATCAAACAGCGCAAGAAGCATATCAACCAAGCCAACAGCCTCTTCGCCCATACTTTGTCCTATGACATCTGTTGTTATAAACAATGCTCCAAAAACAGTCGCAATAGCCATAAGATACCAGAATGTTGATACAATAAGCTTTGACGAAAGAACTGCTAATCTTTTTACGGGAAGCGTAAAGGTAAGATAACCTTGATCGCCGTAGAGACTTTTCTGGAAATCCATCATAACTACCACAAAGGTAAGAATAATGTTAACAAGAGAACCTATAAGAAGAACCATTATGCCCAAAGTTTGCATAATACCCATATTCTCGATTGAAACATCTCCTAAATAAAATGAACCGAGAATATATGCAGAGAGAACAGCAAAGATTGCGTAAATAATCGCCATAATTCTGCCGGTTGCGATAAAATCGTGTTTAAGAAGCTTACCAAACATTGCTGAACACCTCCCTGAACAAGTTTTCAACAGTATTGCCGTTTTCTCTTATCTTATCAACAGGAGTGTTAACAGCGAGAGTTCCACCCTTGACCATAAGAACACGGTCAAGGATTTTCTCTATATCATAAATAAGATGCGTTGAAAGAAGGATTGTCGAATTCTCTGCATGGTTGCGAAGGATCGTTTCAAGAATAAAATCTCTTGCAACAACATCAACGCCGCCGAGAGGCTCGTCAAGGACATAAAGATCCGCTTTTCGGCACATAACGAGGATGAGATGAAGCTTTTCCTGCTGACCCTTCGACATTGTCTTAAGCTTCTGCTTCATATTAAGCTCAAAGGTCTGCGCCATTGCAAACGCCTTAGCCTCATCAAAGTTTTTATAGAAATCTGCAACATATTTAATCGCCTGAGTTGCATTCATCCACGGCGGAAGATAGTTTCTTTCGGGAAGGTACGCAACAACCTTTTTCGACTCCACGCCGGGAGCCTGACCGTTGATGAGGATTTCGCCCTCATAGTCGTTTATAAGGCCAACGATTGACTTAATCATTGAAGATTTACCACAACCGTTGGGGCCGAGAAGGCCGACAATTTGTCCCTGAGGAATATCAAAGGAAATTCCTTTTAAAACTTCGTGTGAGCCATAGCTTTTTCTGAGATTTCTTATCTGCAGTAAAGCTTTTTCCTGTGACATTATTTTCTCCTCCAATATTTATCAATCTTCTGCCATACGGGCCTCTTTAATCATATCGTCCGTAATTTTCGATTCACCGTGTTTAACAAACATCAGGAAGAATATTGCTAAAGCAAACATTATCGGGCTGTAATAGAACAGCGACATATAAGTTCCTGCAAACATTCTTATGAAACCGTAAACAATCGGTGCGGCAATCTGTGCAGAGAAGGTTGCCGTGTAATAATAGCCCGTAAATGTACCAACCTTTGCAACACCGCCGATATCGAGAACGAGAGGAAGTGTATTAACGGTTATAAACATATTAGCTGCACCGCCAAGGATGAGCACGGGGTAAATGAGAACGCGAAGAATCTTTGTAATATCTGAAACCGAGTCAGAAATTGCCTGCAATGCTGCGCCGAAATCGTCTGCTTCAAGAGCAAGAACATCCTTAGCGACAGCAACAACAGCCTCTTCAGTCGGCTTGCCTGCGTTCTCTGCAAAATACTTGTCAAACTCATCATAATACTCAGAGCTGAACTTGCCCTGCTTGTATTCGATGTACTTATCCATCGAGATAACCTCGTCCTCTGAAAGCTCTCTGCCTTCTTCTTTAGCAAGGTCACTCATATCAGAGTTATAGTCATTTACCTGATCGTTAACTGCAATATATGCATTATTGACCGTAACATAATTTTTGATTGAAAGGTCGTTGTTTCCGAGCATAACGAGGAAAACTCCGAAGAAAACGATGAAAGCGGAAAGGAAAACAGAAAGACCTGCAAGGATAGTCTTTTTTCTGCCGAATTTCTTGCCGAGCTTGCCTGCCGGAAGAGCTGCAACACCTGAGCATACTGCAAAGATGAGCATAATGAATGTTGCTTCGGAAGTAATCATATGAAGAATTTCCTGAGCAAACAGAGAGAAGAAGGTTGTAATGGCATTCGTTCCGCAGAAAAGGAAGAAGAGACAGCCAAGCATAAAAACGAGGCTCTTTCTTTCTGCCTTTGAAAGCTTCTCAGCCTTAAGAGCAGCCTTCTGAGCTTTTGCAGCCGCTTTCTCAGCCTTTCTCTTAGCCTTCGCATCTGCGTATTCATTCATTTCGCCCTTAAGCTTAATGCTTGTATCCTCTTCCTTAACGAAGAAGAGAAGGACGAGCATACCGATAATCATAACGATTGAACCGATAGCAAAAACATACGGGAAGGAAAGAGTTTCGTTTGCCTTGATCTGTGCATTTGTATAGCCTGCAAAAAGTGTGCAGAGTGCGATACCGAGAGTACCTGCAACCATACCGACAGCAGAACCGATACCACCCATAAGGTTGATAACTGCGTTACCCTCAGAACGAAGGTGCGGAGGTGTCAGGTCAGGCATAAGCGCAACAACCGGCGCACGCCACAGGGACATTGAGAAAACAAAGAGGATAACAACCAACATCGTTGCTACAAGGACTATCGCGTCCTCTTGCATAGCGGAAAGTGAAACACCCATATTATTCTGAATCTGAACAATCCACGAAGGCATATTGAGAGAAACAATCGGGATGAGCGTAAACAGAACTGCCGATATCGGAGCGCAAGACACGATGAACGGACGGCGCTTACCAAGCTTTGAATGGCAATTATCCGAAAGCTTACCGAAGGTCGGCTGGAAGATAACACCGAAGATGTTATCAAATGTCATAATTATACCGATGAACAAAGGAACAAGAGTAAATCCGCCGTTGAGTGCAACCGTACTTTCGCCCTGAGCCTCTGCAAACCTTCCGATCCACGGAATTGCATTACCCAAAGCTTCACTCAAATATTTGATAACCTCATTTTCAGAAAGAATCTTGTTAAGAATCTTCGTGATGTACGGGTCGTAAATAGCCCAAGCTATTGATGTTGCGAGGAAGCCAAAACCTGTCAATATGGTTTTAGGATAATTAAGCTTCATCTTTGCTTCTTTTTCAGCCATAAAAACATTCCTTTCAAAGCTTTTGCAATAAGCAGTTATTTAAACCACGATAAACGGTTCCGCATAAAAATGAACACAGCCCCATTTAACCGTATAGTTACAGCCTATTATATCACTTTTATAAAAGTTTGCAAATCTTTTTAAGGCTATTTTTACCAAAAAAATAAAATTTTTTCAAATATTCCTCGTATCAACATAATTGCACTTCTTTTTTAATCCAATATAAAACAGAAAGAAACAAATTGTAAACAAAAAAGAGCGGTTACCCACTCTTCCTTAAACAGAAAAACCGTCGGGGTTGCCCCCGACGGCCGAAATTCAGTTTGCATTAGCAATCAAATTCGATTGATGCGAATGTTGCGTTGCTTCTGTCATAGATAGTCCATGTCTCGCAAAGACCAACAATGCTGAGAACGCTGTTGTTACCAACGCCTACCTGAAGGATGCCATAGATATCAGCATGACCCTTAATCTGGATGTCACCTTCGAAGTCCATACCTGCTGCTACTTCTGCGAGGTAGTCAACCGGTACTGCATATGTTGACTGGAATACAGGATCACCGTTTTCATCAACGAAACGAGCTGTTGCTTCAACCCAAGCACCTACACCAGCCCAAACGTCAGCGTCAACGATTGTGTATCCGAAGAGGCCAAGGCCGATACCAAGACCAAGCTTGATTTCGAATTCACCATAGATATCAACTACACGGTCAAGAACCTTAGAATCGTTAACTGTGCTGATCTTGTTGTTGATGATAGAAACACCGTGATACTCTTCTGAAACAACTGTGATTGTCATTCTGCCGTTAACACCGATGTTAAGCATAATGTCAAAGTTGAATGTAAGAGGAGTTGTGCCAAGAGGAACAACTACTGTGAAGAGCTTAATAGCTGATGAGTCAAACTCGCTGAGGATGTACTTGTTAACAAGGTCATTGAATACCTTGCCTGCTTCGAGCTTCTCGCCCTCTGTCTTTACTTCCTCGCCAAACTCTTTGTAGTAAGAACCTGCGATTGTTGTTTTGTCAACGAGGTCATACTCAGCGTTGAGGTAAACTTCGTTGAAGTTGAGCTTCTTGATGTCAACGTCAGCCTTAGCGTCAACAGAAAGGTTTGAAAGTGAGTAGTCCTTAGTAACTACAACACCGTCAACAGGAGATGTTGCGATTGAGAAATCGAAACCTGTCTTTGTTGCCTCAGCGTCGATGTCGAAATCACCGATTGAGAAGCTGATGTTGCCGATTGTGAGAAGGATGCCGTGGATGATGTTGTCGATCTGCTCTGCTGAGAGACCTTCAGTATCAAACAAACCGTCGCTGATAACTTCGCCGTTACCGTCGATGATCATTGCTGTACCGAAGTTAACATCTGTTGAACCTTCGAAGTCGATCTTCTCGAGAACTTCGTCGATTGCAACATCAGATGTTGTAACAACCTTCTGGCCGTCAACAACTTCTACTGCCTCTGCCTTGAATGCTGCATCGTCAGTAACGAAAACGTCACCTGCAACGATGTCAGATGCTGCGTCGAGAACGATAGCGTCATCTTCAACTGCATAATCTTCTACAGTCTTAACGCCTTCTGCAAGCTCGAAATCGTCAACGATTTCGTCAGGGATATAACGAAGACCTAATGCAACAGCGATTGCTGCTGTGATATCGTTTACATCCATTGCTGCTGTGCTTACATTACCGTCTGCGTCAACGGGAATGATACCATTAATAACAGCTGTAGAAACCTTTGCGATGTTTGTGAAATCTGCTGCGTTAGCAATTTCTGCTGACTCATCGATTTCAAGACCTGCTGCAGTTACGAGAACTGTTGCAACGAATTCTGTGTCTGCTTCTGCGTATACATCGATTTCATCATAGTCAACGAGAACGTCATATTCTGCCGCTGCAGCAACAGCGTCATAATACTCGTTGTCAGGTGTAACACCAAAGTATGTTTCCTCTGTGTCAGGAACCTGGTAACCGAATGCACATCCGACATCTGCCAAGAATTCGCCCACACGCATTGTCTCTGTGCCCGGCCATACGAAGCCGGGGAAGATGCTTGTCATAATGGTCATGATGATTGACAAGATAATTGAAATGATCTTAGTGAGCATAACAATTCCTCCTTAAAATTTTTTGAGGATAAAGCCTTTCCTTCGTCCGGAAAGTGGTATAACGTTAGTACCGCTTTTAGGTTAAGTTGCCCGTAAGCAACACCTGCGGAAACACCTTTCCTCTATTGGAATTATATTATACCTTTCGTTATTTTTCAAGTAAATTTTTAGTAATTTTAATCATTTTTGGTTAAATTTATCATTTTGCACAACATATAGTACCTCATCTGTTGGATAAAACTATCGTGTTTGTGCAACTTGACAAAAAAATCAAACACCTGCTTATCAAACAAAATGAATACTCAAATGAATAATTCAAATTGATAAAATTTTCACAGATTTTCGTTGTATTTTCCCATTATCATTATATGCTGAATACGAAAAAACGGCAGCCGTTTTACCGACTGCCGTTGTATTTATTGAGTTTCGATTATTCCTCTGTGCCGTAAAGCTTTGCGAGTCTCTCAAGGTGAGCATAACGATCCTTAGCGTCTGCCTCTGCCTTTGCGAAGAGAGCTTCAGCTCTTTCGGGGAAGGAGCGTGTAAGAGATGCGTAACGAGCTTCGTTAAGAAGGAATGCACGGTAGCCCTCTGTTGCAGGAGCCTTTGAATCCATTGAGAACGGATTCTTGCCTTCTGCCTTGAGTGCCGGGTTGTAACGGAACATATTCCAGTAACCGCAATCAACAGCCTTCTTCATTTCTGCCTGGCAGTTGATCATACCACCCTTGATTGAGTGCATTTCACAAGGAGCGTAACCGATGATGATTGACGGTCCCGGATATGCTTCAGCTTCCATAATTGCCTTGAGCGTCTGGTTCATATCAGCGCCCATAGCGATCTGTGCAACATAAACATAGCCGTATGACATTGCAATCTCAGCAAGGCTCTTCTTAGCGATTGCCTTACCTGCTGCTGCGAACTGAGCAACCTGACCTACCTGAGAAGCCTTTGATGCCTGTCCGCCTGTGTTTGAGTAAACCTCTGTATCGAATACCATAATGTTTACATCATCGCCTGATGCGAGAACATGGTCAACACCGCCGAAGCCGATGTCGTATGCCCAACCGTCACCACCGAAGATCCATACTGACTTCTTTGAGAGGTATTCCTTCTGAGCGAGGATTTCCTTAGAAATATCGCATCCGCACTTTTCAAGCTCAGCAACGAGAACCTCTGTTGCAGCGCCGTTCTTTGAACCGTCTGCTACTGTTGCAAGGTAGCCTTCGCAAGCTGCCTTAAGCTCTGCTGTTGCGTTTTCGCACTCTGCTGCAGCCTTAACCTTTTCGATGAGGCTGTTACGGATTGCGTTCTGGCCGAGGTACATACCGTAACCGTGCTCAGCGTTATCCTCGAAGAGTGAGTTTGCCCAAGCAGGACCGTGACCGTTCTTATCTGTTGTGTACGGTGATGTTGCTGCAGGACCGCCCCAGATTGATGAACAACCTGTTGCATTTGAGATATACATTCTATCGCCGAAGAGCTGTGTGATAAGACGAGCATAAGCTGTTTCAGCACAACCTGCGCAAGAGCCTGAGAACTCAAGCAACGGCTTCTTGTACTGGCTTGAAATAACAGTCATCTTCTCTGTTGTTTCAGCCTTTTCTGTTACATTAGCTACACAGTAGTCAAATGCTGCCTGCTGTGCATCCTGGCTCTCACGAGATACCATAACGAGTGAATTTGTCGGACAAACGCCTACGCAGACGCCGCAACCCATACAATCCATCGGTGATACTGCAAGAGTATAAGTGTAGTTTGTCTTAACGATCGGCTTCGGAGCCTTCTTCATTACTTCAGGAGCTGCAGCAACCTCTTCCTCATTAAGAGCGAAGGGTCTGATTGTTGCGTGCGGACAAACATATGCACACTTGTTACACTTTGCGCAAGTTTCTGCATTCCACTCAGGAACCATAACTGCAACGCCGCGCTTCTCATATGCTGATGCACCCTGCTCGAATGTACCGTCAGCGTGATCCATAAAGTCTGAAACTGAAAGGCTGTAACCGTCCATACGGCCAACAGGCTTCATAATGCTGTCAACCATCTTTGTGAGCTTTGCAGGACCTTCTGTCTTAACTGCTTCAACTGAATCAGTTGCATCTGCCCACTCAGCGGGAACATCGATTTCTACGAATGCAGAAACACCTGCATCGATAGCATCCCAGTTGCACTTAACAACCTCGTCACCCTTCTTAGCATATGACTTCTTAGCAGCTGCCTTCATATATTCAACAGCTTCCTCGATAGGCATAACCTTTGCAAGTGCGAAGAATGCAGCCTGGAGAATTGTGTTTGTTCTCTTGCCCATACCAACCTTCTGAGCGAGGTCAATAGCGTTAACTGTGTAAAGCTTGATGTTGTTCTTAGCGATGTACTGCTTTGTTTCAGCATTCATCTTCTCTGCAAGCTCTTTAGCATCCCACTGACAGTTTACAAGGAAAACGCCGCCCGGCTTAACATCGTTAACCATCTTGAAGCCCTTCTCGATATATGAGGGGTTATGGCAAGCAACGAAGTCAGCCTTGTTTACATAGTAGGGGCTCTTGATGGGCTTATCACCGAAACGAAGGTGAGAAACAGTGATACCACCTGTCTTCTTTGAGTCATACTGGAAGTATGCCTGAACGAACTTATCTGTGTGGTCACCGATGATTTTGATTGAGTTCTTGTTAGCACCAACAGTACCGTCACCGCCGAGACCCCAGAACTTGCACTCGATTGTGCCTTCTGCTGCTGTGTTCGGAGCTTCCTTCTCTTCAAGAGAAAGGTAAGTAACATCGTCGTTGATACCGATTGTGAAATGCGCCTTCGGAGCATCCTTAGCAAGCTCTTCATAAACAGCGAAGATGCTTGACGGAGGAGTATCCTTTGAACCGAGACCGTAACGGCCGCCGATTACCTGAATACCTGACTTGCCTGCTGCTGCAAGAGCTGCGATAACATCAAGATAGAGAGGTTCACCGATTGAGCCGGGCTCCTTTGTTCTGTCAAGAACAGCGAGCTTCTTACAAGATGCAGGAACAGCCTCTGCAAACTTCTCAACTGAGAACGGTCTGTAAAGACGAACCTTGATAAGACCAACCTTTTCACCCTTAGCGTTGAGGTAGTCGATAACTTCTTCTGCAACGTCACAGATTGAACCCATAGCAACGATAACATTCTCTGCGTCCTCTGCACCATAGTAGTTGAAGAGCTTATAATCTGTACCGAGTTTTGCGTTAACCTTGTTCATATACTTCTCAGCAATTGCGGGAACTGCCTCATAGTATTTGTTACAAGCCTCACGATGCTGGAAGAAGATGTCATCGTTTTCGTGAGAACCACGCATTACGGGATGCTCAGGATTAAGAGCGCGAGCGCGGAATGCGTTAACAGCATCCATATCGCACATTTCCTTAAGATCCTCATAGTCCCAGATTTCAATCTTCTGGAGCTCATGAGATGTACGGAAACCGTCGAAGAAGTTGATGAAAGGAACGCGGCTTTCAATAGCTGTAAGATGAGCAACAGCACCGAGGTCCATAACTTCCTGAGTATTTGTTTCAGCGAGCATTGCGAAACCTGTCTGACGGCAGGCATAAACGTCTGAATGGTCACCGAAGATATTAAGAGCATGAGAAGCTACACAACGAGCTGATACATGGAAAACGCTGGGAAGAAGCTCACCTGCGATTTTGTACATATTCGGGATCATAAGAAGAAGACCCTGAGAAGCTGTGTAAGTTGTTGTCATAGCACCTGCTGCGAGTGAGCCGTGCACTGTACCTGCAGCACCTGCTTCTGACTGCATCTCTGCAACCTTAACCGTTGTGCCGAAGATGTTCTTTCTGCCCTGAGCCGACCACTGATCAACATAGTCTGCCATCGGGCTTGACGGTGTGATAGGATAGATACCTGCTACTTCTGTAAACGCATAAGATACGTGAGCAGCAGCGGTATTACCGTCCATGGTTTGTTTCATTCTTGCCATTTTGCTTTTTCCTCCTTAGAGTTATATTGATAAATATAGCAATTTATTTTACCACCGTAAATAATAACACTTTTAAAGCAAGATGTAAACATCTAAAGCCTAAAAAAGTTTGTCAAATATGGATTTTTATTCAGTGTTTTTTTGTGTAAATTGTTAAATGTTTGTCATTTTTGCAAATTCTTTCAGTTTTCTTGCATTTTTAAAGCATTATATAGCTGAAAGTTATCCTCTTTTTCCCTTGACACCTGCAATTTTTTATGATATCTTTATTTATAATGTAATAAAGAACGGCGATGACGAAGACAGTAGGCTTTGCGCGAAGTTAAAGCGAGTCGGGGACGGTGGAAGCCCGATGCGATGTGCGCCTTGCTGAAAATCACTTCTGAGCTTCGGGCTGAAAGCAGTAAGCCTTGACGGTTGTCCCCCGTTACAGGGAACGCATATTATCGTATGTTGAATAGGTGGTTGAGAGTTATGTCTCGTCCTGTTTCACACGGGACGGGATTTTTATTTTTCCTATTCACAATGAGTAAGGAGTGTATTCAATGTATAAGAAAGTGCCCGCCAATATGAACTTCGTTGAGCGTGAAAAGGCAATCGAAAAGTTCTGGGCAGAAAACAAAATCTTTGAAAAAACCTGCGAGAAGAAAGGCCCGTCTTATGTTTTCTATGACGGCCCGCCGACGGCTAACGGTAAGCCGCACATCGGTCATGTTCTTACACGAGTTATCAAAGATATGATTCCCCGTTACCGTACAATGAAGGGTTATCAGGTTCCCCGTAAGGCAGGCTGGGATACTCACGGTCTCCCTGTTGAGCTTGAGGTTGAGAAGCTTCTCGGCCTTGACGGCAAGGAGCAGATCGAGGAGTACGGTCTTGAGCCTTTCATCGAGAAGTGTAAAGAAAGTGTTTGGAAATATAAGGGAATGTGGGAGGACTTCTCCTTCACAGTCGGCTTCTGGGCTGATATGAACGATCCCTATGTTACTTACCACAACACATTCATCGAATCAGAGTGGTGGGCTCTTAAGCAGATTTATGACAAGGGTCTTATCTACAAGGGATTCAAAATTGTTCCCTACTGTCCCCGTTGCGGAACACCTCTTTCATCACACGAGGTTGCTCAGGGATATAAGAATGTTAAAGAGCGTTCAGCTATCGTCCGTTTCAAGGTGGTCGGTGAAGATGCTTACTTCCTTGCATGGACAACTACTCCTTGGACTCTTCCCTCAAATGTTGCTCTTTGCGTTAACCCGAAGGATGAATACGCAAAGGTAAAGGCCGCTGACGGCTATACTTACTATATGGCTGTTGAGCTTCTTGATAAGGTTCTCGGTTCTCTTGCAACTGAGGATGCTCCCGCATACGAAATCATTGAAAAGTATGTCGGTACAGACCTTGAGAGAAAAGAATATGAGCCTCTCTTCGCTTGCGCAGGCGAGGTTGCCGAGAAGCAGAAGAAAAAAGGCTTTTTCGTAACCTGCGATAACTATGTTACAATGTCTGACGGTACAGGTATCGTTCACATTGCTCCCGCATTCGGTGAAGACGACTCAAAGGTTGGCAGAGCTTACGACCTTCCGTTCGTTCAGTTCGTTGACGGCTCAGGTCATATGACAGACAACACGCCGTTCGGCGGTCTCTTCGTCAAGGATGCAGATATGCCTATCCTTCAGGATCTTGAAGACAGAAAGCTTCTCTTCTCCGCTCCGAAGTTTGAGCACGACTATCCTTTCTGCTGGCGTTGCGATACTCCGCTTATCTACTACGCAAGAGAATCATGGTTCATCGAGATGACAAAGGTTAAGGATAACCTCATCAAGAACAACAATACAATCAACTGGATTCCCGAAAGCATCGGTAAGGGCCGCTTTGGTGACTGGCTCGTCAACGTTCAGGACTGGGGCATCAGCCGTAACCGTTACTGGGGTACTCCGCTTAACATCTGGGAATGCGAATGCGGACACAGACATTCAATCGGCAGCATTGAAGAGCTCAAGAGTATGTCTTCAAACTGCCCGGATGAAATCGAGCTTCACCGCCCGTATATAGACGCTGTTACAATCAAGTGTCCCGAATGCGGCGGCGAGATGAAGAGAGTTCCCGAAGTTATCGACTGCTGGTTCGACTCAGGTGCAATGCCCTTCGCTCAGCATCACTATCCGTTCGAGAATAAAGAGCTCTTTGAGTCTCAGTTCCCTGCAGACTTCATTTCAGAGGCTGTTGACCAGACAAGAGGTTGGTTCTATTCTCTTCTTGCAATTTCAACTCTTATCTTTGACAAGGCTCCGTTCAAGAATGTTATCGTTCTCGGTCATGTTCAGGACGAAAACGGACAGAAGATGAGCAAGTCAAAGGGCAACGCAGTTGACCCGTTCGACGCTCTTGAAACATACGGTGCAGATGCTATCCGTTGGTATTTCTATACTAACTCTGCTCCGTGGCTCCCCAACCGTTTCCACGGAAAGGCTGTTACAGAGGGTCAGCGTAAGTTTATGGGTACACTCTGGAACACATACGCATTCTACATCCTTTATGCAGATATTGACGAATTTGACCCGACCAAGTATGAGCTTAACTATGAAAGCCTCTCCGTAATGGATAAGTGGCTTCTCTCAAAGCTCAACTCAATGGTTAAGGTTGTTGACAATAACCTTGAAAACTACAAGATTCCCGAGGCTTGTAAGGCTCTTCAGGAATTCGTTGACGAGATGAGTAACTGGTATGTCCGCCGTTGCCGTGAGCGTTACTGGAAGCAGGAGCTTGACGAGGATAAGATCAACGCTTACCTCACGCTTTACAACGCACTCGTTACAGTTGCAAAGACAGCCGCTCCGATGATTCCGTTTATGGCAGAGGATATTTATCAGAATCTCGTATGCTCAGTTGACAAGGATGCTCCCGAAAGCATTCACCTCTGCTCATTCCCCGAGGTTAACGAAAACTTTGTTGACGCAGAGCTTGAAAAGAATATGGACATCGTTCTCAACATCGTCGGTCTCGGCCGTACGGCAAGAAACGGTGCAAATATCAAGAACCGTCAGCCTCTCGGCTCAATGCTTGTTAACGCAGGTACAGGAGTTTCACTTGACGGCTACTGTGCAGACATCATCAAGGAAGAGCTTAATGTTAAGGAAATCACATTCGTTGACGAAGCAAATGACCTTGTAAGCTATAATTTCAAGCCGCAGCTCAAGACACTCGGACCCAAGTACGGTAAGCAGCTCGGCGAAATCCGTAACCTCCTTGCAAACCTTGACGGTACAGTTGCAAAGAAGGAGCTCGATGCAAACGGTTGCATCAAGCTTGCAATCAGCATCGGCGAAATCGAGCTTACTGCTGATGATCTTCTTATTGAGACAATTCAGAAGAGCGGTCTCTTCTCAGTATCGGATTTCGGCGTAACCGTTGCAATCGATACAGAGCTTACACCTGAGCTTATCGAGGAAGGTTTCGTACGCGAAATCATCAGCAAGATTCAGACAATGCGTAAGGATGCCGACTTCAATGTTACAGACCGTATCATCATCTCTGTTGCAGGAAATGATAAGATCGCAGAACTTATCGCAAACAACAAGGATATGATTTTCACAACAGTTGTTGCCGATGAAATCGTTACAGGCGAAGCACTCGGCCACACAGCTGAATGGAATATCAACGGTGAGAAAGTAACCCTCGGCGTTAAGGTTTCGGAATAATTGTATAAAGTTAAAGAGCAGTGATTTCTCACTGCTCTTATTTACGATCTATGGAGGAAGAAAAATGAAAAACAAAGAATATGAACAGTTGCCAAAAAAAGACAGCAAATCCCTGCACCTTATACTCGGAATCGTTATCGGCGCTGTTATTGCAACGGCTATCATTCTCGTCGTGCTTTTTGCGACAGGTGTTATCGGTGGAAAAGGGAGCGAGGAAACTGCAACGACAACAGCCGCAACCAATTCCTTAGAAATATCTGATGCAGAAAAAAACACCAAGCCATCCACTGAAGACCAGCCGAATGCTTCGGAAGGTATGTACAGAGAGTTCAGCGCAGACAATGTCTCATTTGTATATTTTGATAAGAGCTCAAATAATGTTTTATCCGAAGAGAAAAAAAGTACCGTTATTCATGTGCCGTATATGAAAGAATTTGAAGAACTTGGCTTGGAACTGAATTCACTTGAAATCGACACAAAAAACACATCTGTCCGCACAAATGGGGATATAACACTTGTGTTTTTATATGTTTTCAACAAAGAACAAAGCATACCATTAATAGCAATAGCATATTCAGCCTCAGACAAACTGACTTATGATAATATACTTATGCTCTATGCTGATTGCTGGTTTACCGATCCGGAAACAGGCTTAAAAAAAGGTTTTGACGGGAGATACCTTGGAACAGATGAGCTGATATGGACAACTGTTTGCACAGACGGCGAAAATGAAATCGGTTACGGTCTAACCAACTCAGGATATAGCATCAAAAACGGAACTTGTTACGATAATAACGGAAATATTATAACAGAAAAAGCTTATCAGGAAGAGCTTAATCGAATTGATGAAGAAGTTTTTGAGGTTTTGGCTTCTCAAGGTTTTAATTTCTGATATGCCTTCAAAGCAAACCTTTATGCCGGTCAGATTAACGGTGGCAGCAAGCCACCCCTACGAGGTTGATCGAAACAAGTTTCGTAGGGTTCGACGCTTTGCGACGAACCGATATTCTGCGATATTTTACGGCGTGTCGCAAGCGTCACGCCCTACGAGAAAACTTATATCGTGGTGGTAGGGACGGGCGTCCTCGACCGTCCGAAAATACCGATGTTCAACGGACCGTCCGGGAGGCCGGTGTCCCTACATACACAGTTTCAAAAAATGTCATTCTGAGGCTGTGCCGAAGAATCCTGACCTCTCTTTTAAAGATTCTTCGCTTCGTTCAGAATGACAAATCTTTGTGGACGGATGGTATTATGAAACCGTGCGCAGGGCGGTGGCTTGTTGTCGCCGAAAACAAAACAACAACAAGCGAAAAGGACAGCAGATTTCTCTGCTGTCCTTGATTTTTATGCCTTAAAGAATGCTTTTACTGCTTTGTTTGTCATATAGACATCAATCTTTGAAACGACCTCATACGGTGCGTGCATTGAAAGAACGGGAACGCCGACATCGACAACATCGATATCAAGGTTTGCAACATACTTTGCAACGGTTCCGCCGCCGCCTGCATCAACTGCGCCGAGCTCGCCCATCTGCCAACATACATCTGCAGCAGTGAAAATTCTTGTTACCTCGCCGACGAATTCTGCGCTTGCGTCTGATGTGCCGCCTTTTCCGCCTGAGCCCGTGTACTTTGTTACGACGATACCCTTGTTGATGTATGCTGAGTTTGCGCTCTCAAATGGTGACGGGAATGTCGGGTCAAACGCCGCATTGACATCAGCAGAAAGACATTTCGACTTTGAAAGAGCATCTCTTCCCATAAGCCCCTCAAGCCTTGCAAGGTCTGCGATGAAGTAACGAAGGAAAGAAGAATTAAGTCCTGTATTACCGTCTGAGCCCGTTTCTTCCTTGTCTGCAAAGACTGCAACTGCAGTATGCTCGGGAGCTTCTTCAAGCTCGAGGATTGCCATAAGCTCTGGGTATGCGCAGACGCGGTCATCATGGCCGTATCCGCCGATAAGGCTACGGTCAAAGCCGATATCGTTAACCTTTGTTGCAGGTACCATTTCAAGCTCTGCGGTAAGAAAATCTTCCTCGACGATGCCGTATTTATCATTAAGCATTTTCATAATGTTGAGCTTAACAAGCTCACTGCCCGAATCTGCCTTGAAGGGAAGAGAACCGACGATTACATTAAGCTCCTCGCCCTTTATACCCTGACCAAGCTTTCTTTCGCTCTGCTCGCGTGCAAGATGCGGAAGAAGATCGGAAATTATAAACTGAGGCTCGCCCTCTTTTTCACCGATATTCACTTCAACCTCAGTGCCATCCTTGCGAACGATTACACCGTGCATTGAAAGGGGCACCGTCGGCCACTGATACTTTCTTATGCCGCCGTAATAATGAGTTTTGAGAAGTGCGATTTCATTTGAC
>JAGAVE010000049.1 GCA_017942105.1 Clostridia bacterium
GAAGCAGTTGTAACGGGAGGAACAAAAGAAGCTGACGAACTTGAAACCCTTGAATTTTCAAATGTTTCATTTACATATCCTTCAGCGAAAAAGCCGTCGCTCACCAATGTTAACCTGAAGATTGATAAGGGTGAAACTGTTGCCGTTGTCGGTCAGAATGGTGCGGGAAAAACGACTTTTGTTAAGCTTCTGCTTCGCTTTTATGACCCCGATGAAGGTGTTATTCTTTATAACGGAGTTGATATCAGGGAGTACAGCATAAAGTCGATCCGTGACCGTCTTGCAACCGTTTTTCAGGATTACAAGGTTTTTGCGCTCAGTGTAGGCGAGAATGTAATATGTCACGAGGTTGAAAGTGATGAGGACAGGGAAAATATTATTATGTCGCTTCGCAACAGTGGGGCATACGATTGCGTAGAGCATCTGCCACAGAAGGAGGAGACTGTACTGACCCGGGAATTTGATGAAAAGGGAACGGGTCTGTCCGGCGGAGAACAGCAGAAGGTTGCCGCCGCGAGGATGTTTGCGAGAGATTTTGACCTGGCGATTCTTGATGAGCCTTCATCGGCACTTGACCCGATAGCGGAGTACAAAATGTATGAAAGTCTTATTGCGGCGACGGAGGATAAAACCGTTGTCTATATTTCCCACAGGCTTTCAAGTGCTGTTCTTTCGGATAAAATCTATGTTTTCAGCGGCGGTACGGTTGCTGAGGAAGGAACGCACGAAGAGCTTATGAATCTGCAGGGAATTTACTCTGAAATGTTCACGCTTCAGGCATCAAGCTACAAACAGACCGAAGGGAGCGTGAATGAGATATGAAGAAAAAAGATTCTAAAGCACACGGTACAATATCAAATATTTTTTATATGCTCAAAATAATGTTCAAGATATCTCCGTGGCTCGTTATAGGTGAAATCGCTCAGGAGCTTTTGAGAACCCTCCCCGGAAAGCTGATATCAGTTATAGGTCTGAAATATGTTATTGATGAAGTTATAAGCGGCGGTGACACGAAAAATGTTGTTATAGGTATTGCCGTAATTCTTCTTATTCTTGTTTTCAGCGAGATTGCGAATTCTCTCTTCTTTGAGCTTTTTGCGCACAGAGAAAGAGAAAAGCTTGATCTGGGAATTCAGTCTATGCTCTATAAAAAAGCGGCAAAGCTTGACATGGAAAAGTATGACGATCCCGGATACTACAGCGATTTTATTCTCGCTGTTGAAATGTCTTCGGATAACATCAAATATATGCTCACAAATGTTAAGCATTATATCGGCGAGATCGTATCGTTTATTGCAATAAGCGCTGTTATGCTTACTATAGACCCTATATGTCTTTTGATTGTGCTTTTCTCCGTTGTATTTTTTATTCCGGTCGGAAGATATACGGGCAGTCTTATGATGAAGCGCAGAAAAGCCGTAACGGAAAAGCACCGCAAGGGAGATTACTTTGCAAGGCTTTTTTATCTCAGGGATTATGCGGGCGAGATAAGAACGGGTGGACTTTATCCTTTGCTTGATAAAAGGTTTAAAGAAAGTGCAGATGATATCGTCAGAACGCAGAACAAATATGTTAAGAAAATCGATGCGATATTCTTTGTTCAGGAGTCCGTAATTCAGGTTATCGGTTTTATGGTGCTTCTTACGCTGTATATCGGCTATCAGACTCTTGTTACGGGAAATATGTCTGCAGGTGATTTCGTTGCGACATTTAACGGAGCTGTGCAGATAGGCAGTGGCATACTCTTTCTTACGGTTTACGGTGTCCGAAACTTCACTGAAAGAGCGGGTATGATTGAAAAATACAGAATATTTATGGCAGAAGAAAGTAAGGTGCCCGATGGTGAGGATGTTGCAGATTGCGGCGTACCCGAAACAATTGAGGTGGAAAAACTTTCCTTCCGTTATCAGGGCAAAGATGAGGATGCTCTTTCGGATATTTCTTTCAGGATTGAGCCTTGCGAAAAAATTGCTCTCGTCGGATATAACGGAGCCGGAAAAACAACGCTGACAAATCTTCTTTTGCGTCTTTATGATGTATCAGATGGCTCAGTCAAAATCGGAGGCAAGGATATACGCGATGTCACCGTTGAGTCGCACAGAGCAAGATTCTCGGCAGTTTTTCAGGATTTTCAGATTTTCGGTGCAACCGTTGGTGAGAACGTTGCTCTCGAAAAGGATTACGACAAGGAACGGGTAATGGAAGCGCTCGCAAAAGCGGGGTTTTCCAAAGAATTACCTGACGGAGCAGATACAATACTTCTTCGTGAATTTGACGATGACGGACTGATGCTCTCAGGCGGTGAACAGCAAAAAATTGCTATCGCAAGAGCGTTTTACAAAAACTGTCCGTATATAATTCTTGATGAACCGTCGGCAAATCTTGACCCTGTTTCAGAATATGAGCTGAATAAGGCGATAAGCGAAACCTGCGCGGACAGGACGGTTGTATTCATTTCGCACAGGCTTTCGACGACCCGTCACGCTGACCGTATTCTTATGCTTGAAAACGGCAGGGTAGTTGAATCGGGTAGCCACGATGAGCTGATGAAAAAGGACGGCAAATATGCTTATATGTTCCGTCTGCAGGCTGAAAAATACACAGAAGAAAACGAATAATTTAGGAAAAAGTCTTACAGTCCATTGGCGACTGTAAGGCTTTTTTTCTTGACAAAAACTACAAAAAATAATAAAATAATTTAGAATAGGTAATTTTGCGATTAATTCAAAAGAAAAAGATTTTTTTTGAAAACATATTGAAAATCAAGTGTGTATTATTCGACAGAATTCGAGGGAAGTGACGGATTGAAAAAAGATATCTTAACAGTGAAAGATCTTGTTCTTTTTGCGGCAGAAGAATACGGAGAACGGGATTTTTGCAGATTTTTCAGAGATTTTGAAATGTGCAAAAAGAGCTTCATAGAATTCAGCGAGGATTGCCTTGCCGTCAGCAGGTATATTAAAAATATCGAAAAGAAAAAAATGCACATTGCCTTCATCGGAAAAACAAATTACGAGTATGTTGCTTGCCTTACGGGTATGATCTGCAGCGGAAATGTTGTTGTTCCGTTTGACCCTAATATCTCTGTTGAAGAAGCGTGTCAGCTTTTTGAGGATGCTGATATCGAGATGCTTTTCTGCGAGGAAGAATTTTCTAAAAAAGCTGATGAAATCGGCAGAAGGTACAAAAGATTAAGGCAGATTGTTTCGCTCGGAGATTGGCGTTGGTTTGAAAAAATCTTCAGAAAGTTTTCTTCTGATTCCGAATACGCACCGTTAGCGGAAGTTGAAATAAATCCTGATGACTGTGCGCTTATAATATATACATCCGGCACGACGGGCGAGCGAAAGGGTGTCATGCTTTCAAACGGCAACCTTGCTTCGAATTCTTGCTATGATTCATATAAATCCAGAGAAGGGGAAGTGAACCTCTCTCTTTTGCCGATGCACCATGTTTTCTGCTATGCTTGCGATGTTCTTAAAAATCTTTATGACGGAAGTACGGTGTGCCTTAACGGAGCGCTCATAAGCCTTTACAGAAATCTGCTCGCATTCGAGCCGACTGTTGCAAGAATGGTTCCGCTTATCTGTAAATCTGTACTTACCAAAATAAAAATTTCGGAAAGAAAGCACCCTGAGCTTTCAAAGCGCGAAGCTGCCGAGCTTGTTGTCGGAAAAAATTTCACAAGAATTATAGCGGGCAGTGCTTTCCTCAGCGGAGCTTTGATTGATGAGTTTGCGCAGTACGGAATTATTGCCCGTCAGGGTTACGGAATGAGCGAATGCAGTCCGCGAATAACAACTTCGGATTTCTCTGAGGATAATAAATATTCAAACGGCGTTCTTCACGGCGTAGATGATGTAAGAATTGTTGACGGTGAAATTCAGGTTAAGGGCCCTTCGGTTATGCTCGGATATTATAAAAAGCCTGAAAGAACAGCCGAAGCCTTTACAGAGGACGGGTATCTTCATACGGGCGACCTCGGCTATATCAGAAACGGTCATATTTATCTCGTTGGAAGGAAGAAAAATCTTATCATTCTCTCAAACGGAGAGAACATTTCTCCCGAGGAAATAGAAAACAAATTTGTTGATGACGGAATCGTAAAAGAAATTGTTGTTTTTGCAGAGAAAGACAGTATCGTTGCAGAAATTTTCCCCGAGGAGCAGCTTGCAACGGGTACAAAAGAAGAAACCTATGCAGAAATTTTAGGTATAGTGGACAGAGTTAACTCAACTCTTAATACAGACAGGCAGATACATACCTTCAGAATAAGAGAAATCCCGTTTGAAAGGACATCAACGGGTAAAATAAAAAGAACACAATTTAACTATGAGGAGGACGCCAAAAAATGATAGTTGCAACATTGCCTGACGGTTCATCAGTTAATGCGTATCCCTTGTCAAGTTCTCAGCAGATGATGTATCTTATGTCTCTTAAATACGGCTCAGGTTATCCGGTAAACAATATCGGTTGCGGATATTACTGGAAGGGCGATTTCGACAGAGACATTATGAAGGAATCAATTTACGAAGCGATCGAGCGTTGCGACACAATGCGACTTCGCTTTGTAAAAGGCAAAAAGCTTCAGGTCTATCAGTATGTTACTGAAAAGAGTGAGCTGAAGGTTGAAAATTGGGATTATACCGAAATGACAGTTGAAGAAGCTGAAGAAAAGCTGACTTCTTTTTCAAGGCAGAATATCCCGATGTTTAACTGTGAGCTTCACAGAATTGCTCTTATCAAATTTGCAAAGGGTTACCACGGCTTGTTTATGCGAATTCAGCACCTTGCAATGGATGCCTACTCCGTAAAGATGTTTATAAACGACATTATGGAGATTTATAACAGCAAGACTAAGGGTACAGCGTACCCGAAGCCGATGCGTCCGTACATCCCCGTGCTTGAAAAAGACCTTGCATATGCAGAGTCTAAAAAGCATGAAGAGGACAAGCAGTATTGGTTTGACTCTCTTGCTAAAACAAAAGAGCCTGTTTTCACAGACTATATGCTTAAAAACAGACTTAAGGAGCAGCAGAAAAAGCAGTTTGATAAGCACTATGCCGATATCCATTCAGGTACGCCTGATGCAAACGCAATGAAATTCAGTATGAGCGACAGAGACAGCGCAAAGGTTATGAAGCTCTGCGCAGAGAATAATCTTTCAATCAACTCTGTTATTTCAATGGGTGTAAGAACAGCACTTTCCTGCTTCAACGGCAATCAGGAAGATGTTTCTTTCAAAATGATCATCAACCGCCGCGGTACAATTGCCGAGAAGAAATCAGGTGGATTGAGAATTAACTTTATGCCGATGAGAAGCATCGTCACACCTGATGAAACTTTCACTCAGGCTGTAAATAAGATTTCAGAAGTGCAGAATGAAATGTATCTTCATTCAGAGCTCAGCTTCCTTGAAACTCTTAAGCAGAGACATAAGTCAATGCCGAAAGAGGCTAAGTTTGATTCGACATATGACAGCTTCTGCCTTTCATATCAGCCGCTTATGAAGATTGCTCCCATCGATGAAAAGATGGAGAAAACAGTCAAGAGCATATGGTATAATAACGGCGCTACGATGATTCCTCTTTATGTAACGGTCAAGCACAGATCAATCGACGAGGGTCTAGACTTTATCTTTGAATACAGAACGGAACCCGAAGCAACATATGACCTTACAATTTTGTTTGAAAAAATCAAACGCACTCTTTTACTCGGCGCAGCAAACCCTGATATCACGGTAGGAGAGATTCTTGAAACAATCGCACTTAAAGATGCAGAAAGGAACGGTAAACCGGAATGTCCAAGTTCGAATCACTTGTTAAAATCCTTGAAAACTACATTGAAGCTGACGAAATCAAGAGTGAAGACAATTTTAGACTTGATCTCGGATTGAGTTCGTTCGACACAATGTGTATTGTGGACGATGTAAAAAACGAGTTCGGCGTTGAGCTTAAGGCTATCGATTTTGTTAATAACAAAACCGTCGGAGAGATGGCGGCTTATCTTGAAAAAGTCTGCGAATAAAACAGTACACGGTATCAGCAAACCGCTGATACCGTGTTTTTTTGAAGATTTTGTTACGATTAGATGAAAAGATCATGCTTTGTCAGGATTTCTGCAAAATTGGCACTATTTTTAAACTCTTTGAGAAATTCATTAAAGACGGGAACAAGCTGAGAATCGTTGTCGAAAGCGATTGCATAAGATTCTGCAAAGTATGTTGCTACGATCTCATAATCAGGGTTGTTTTTAACAAAAGCTTCTGCTTTGGCTTTCGAGATTATACAACCGTCGCATTCAGAAGTTTGCATTGCCAGAATGGCATCGTCCTGGGATAAGTAACTATTTCTGAAGTCTAAGTTTTCGCTCTCGCTTAGATACCAATAAGAGGTTGTATTTGATGTAGCAACTGTAAAATTGCCGGTGTTATAGTTATCCTCATAATATTGTTTTTTCTCAGAAGGCACAACAAGAGCAGGACAGTCTACGATATATGTATCAGAAAAATCAACATATTCTTCGCGCTCTTCTGTAATCGTAAGAGCACTTCCTGCACAATCTGCGTTTCCGGAGGAAACACTTATACATAAAGAATCGAATGAAATATCTTCAATTGTCAGATTAACACCGAGGTAATCGGCAAAAGCCTGCATTAACTCTATATCGATGCCTATAATTTTGTCCGTTCCATAGTAGGCATAAGGAGCAAATTGGGCATCGACAGAAAAAACAAGCTCACCTTTCTCCATAATTCTTTCAACATCAGGGTTATATTCGGAATTGTCATATTGAAGGTCAAAAAGTGGCAGTTCCGGCGTTTCTGACGGTTCGGTTATCTGATCGGCTACATCTTCGGGTGAATCGACAATCAATTCACCGTCAGTAGGGTCAAACCCGAATATGTAATCACGGAAAACAAACACTCCTGCCAATATCGCTATAACAAGAACAACGGAGATTATAGGAATAAATACTTTGGCGTTGTTCTTTTTTGGCTTATCAGGTGCAGGGGGGATCGGCTGCCACGGCTGCCCCTTCGGTATCGGTGATTCAATCGGACGAGGTTGTTCAACCGAGCCGGGGGTGCGGATTGGTGCAGAATTAGTTTTGATCGGCGCGCTTGAAGGATGTACGGGTGCTTTTATGAGAGCCGTTTTTAGGGCATCAACAAGTTCACGCATAGACTGATATCGGTCTCTTGCGGCAACGCTTAGTCCTTTCATTATAACATTTTCCAGCGCAGGGCTGATTGCGATGCCAAGCTGTGAAGGCTTTTGCAACGGGTCTCTGTCCCAACGGATGAGAGCATCTGCAGGCTTTTTTCCCGTAATGCAAAGGTAAAGAGTTGCACAAAGAGCATATACATCCGTCCAAGGACCTTGCGTATCGACTTCGCCGTACTGTTCAATCGGGGCATAGCCTCTTTTGAGCATAACGGTCATAGTTTTGTTACCTTCGTAGGAAAAATCTCTTGCGGCACCAAAGTCAAGAAGCTTCAGCTTGTCTCCGACCATACGGATGTTGTCAGGGCTGATATCACGATGAATAAGTCCTTGACGGTGGATTTTTTCAAGCGATTCCATAACGGGAAGAAGCAACCTGACAGCGTACTCTGCTGGCAGTCTGCCTTTCTCCTGAATCAGCTCCTTAAGGTCTCTGCCGTCAAGAAATTCCATAACTATGTATGCAGTGTTGTTTTCTTCAAAATAGTCGCGGACATCGACTATACCGTATTCACCTGAAAACCGAGCAAGAACCCTTGCTTCGTCAAGAAAACGGTGCATTCCTTTTTCTATGTATGGCTTAGCTGATGAAGAGGCAGTGTAAGTTACTGCAGGTGATTTTTTGCAGTCACGGGTAACAAAGCCGTCAGGGTAATATTCCTTAACAGCGACTTTGAGATTAAGTGTTGTATCGCGGCAAGCGTAAGTTACGCCGAAACCGCCGTTTCCGAGAACCCTCAGAACCTCATATCGGTCTTTGAGTATATGCCCTTGGATAAGAAATGGTTCGGGTTCGGTATTGTTGTTTACGAGTGGTAATGTTTTATCCATATACACCCTCCACACATTTTTGCTTTTCACATAATTATATCATTATACGGCAGATTAAGTCAATAATCGTTATATTTTTTGCATAAAAACTCCCTGCTGATTTTTCAGCAGGGAGCTCGAATTATTTGCACTTTGTAAGGTGATAGCCGTTTTTCTTGTGATGCTCATGAATTTGCTCTGTAACATCGATTATGATGTCAACACTCTTTTCAAGTGTATTCATATCAAGACCGTCGCAGGTGTCTTTATATGTATGGTAGTAATCTGTAGCATCAGGCTTCTGAGCAGCGAATGTGATTGTTTTGTATCCGCATCTGCAGATAGGTGTACTGTCGCAACCACCGACGGGGTTTGAAATAATGTTCGGCTTAACGCCTGCGTTTTTAAATGCTTTGATGAGCATATTCTTCATATCGTCATCAAACTTGGTCATAAGCCATGCGTCGCCCTTAACGGCATTGAAATGTTCATAGTCGCGAAGGCTGTCAATGTTGAAGAAATAGGGGTTGATAAGAAGCTTTTCGTCGCCTGCGTGAGCCTTCATAAATGCTTCTGAGCCCTTAAGTCCTGCTTCTTCACTGCCGAGAGATGCGATGATAACACGGCAGTTATCGGGGAGCTTATCGGGGTTGTTTTTGAAGTAGTTACCCATAAAGAGAGAGGCACCGACGCCTGTAAGGTTATCCATCGCACCGGGTGAAGCCTTTTTCTTATCGTGAGAAAGGTAGATGCAAAGAGAATAGATACCCGGGATGAAAACGAGGGGAGCAACAAGAAGGAAAATCCAGAAAGCCTTATTCATATCGTCAGGCTGGAGGACTGACCACATACCGAAAATTATACGGAGAATTGAGCCGATGATGATTGAAACAACGCCGACAACACCGTAAACCGTACGGAGAATCATTGTCTTCGGATTCTTTACAGCCATCTGCCAGAGCCAGCTACTGTCAGCGTGACCGCTGAAAACGATAGTATGATCAATCGGGCCTTTGCCGTCCATAACGGAGTAAACATTACAGCTTTCTTCCTGCTTGAAGAATCTGTCGAACCAGCCTTTGTAAGTGAAAACCTGGATGATTGCAAAAATCAATGTGCAAAGAGAAACGATCAATGATGCAATCGGATGAACATAGTAAAGCGCAAGAGCAACGAAGCCTGCATAACCCATATAAGGAATTGCACCGATGCTTGCTCTTGGAGCGAGCATAAACTTTTCAACGGTAGGTTTAACTCCCGTCATTTCTTCCATAATTGCGGCAATGTCTTTCTGTGCTGCTCTTTCCTCATCACTGCCGGGAAGACGGGGACCGTGTTTATCGATAATAGTTTTGCAGAAGTTGAAAATCATATTTGCGCCCTGCTTGGCTGTTGACATAAAAATCCCTCCGTAATTCGTATAAACATTAACTAAAATATAGCATAATTTGTTTTATCAGTCAAGATAAACAAAACGATGAAAAACAGTATTTATTCCTGCTTTTCATCGTTTGATTTTACAGTTAATTTATTTTGAGATTATAACATAAAGAGCTTCGTAATTCGCAAGTGTAAGTGTACCGTCTTCAGAAAGAGGAGCGTAGTTATCCAAATGCTGGTCAAGCGTTGAGGGGTCTTCAATAATTTTTCTTGCGTAATAATCAATTTCTGAAAGGTTTTCAAGGTAGACGACTTTTTCTTTTTCGCTGAGCGAAGCTGTAAAGTTTTTATAGTCCTGCTGAGCTTCGTTAGCTGTGAAATCGCTGTTCTCAGTAAAATTGAGAAGCTTATATGAAATCTGATAAGCCTTTGTTATTGAGCCTGCCGTTCCGATCGGATAATCCTTGATGTTGTTGAGGATAGTGTCAAGGCTGTCAATTTCAACCTTTTCGGTTGAAGATGAAGGTTCGGTCGGTTCAGGACGGGTCAAATCAGGCTTTTGAGTTGAAGGTGTTGTATTATTTCCGGAAACAACAATGGGAGCGGCAGTAGTCTCTTCCTCTCCGCTGAGCAAATCGCAGGCGCAAAAGGTTGAAATTATTGCGGCAAAAGCCGTAACCGTTGCTATTAATTTAAAAGCTTTTTTCATAGCCGTTACTCCTTTACGGGTTAATCTTAAGTATATTATATCAGCATTATTCTTTTTTGCAAGTGAAATAAATTTGCTTTTTGATGAATGGTAATGTATACTGTATATATACTGTACAAAAGCAGAGGTGTTTTTGTGAAACTGAGTTATATTGTGCCTGTTTATAAGGTTGAAAAATATCTGGAAGAGTGCGTTGAATCTATACTTTCGCAGACGATGGATGATTATGAAATAATCCTCGTTGATGACGGCTCCCCTGATAATTGCCCTGCGATGTGCGATGCGTACGCAGAAAAACATCCCGAAAAAATTCGCGTTGTGCATAGGGAAAACAGTGGTCCGTCAAAAACGCGAAATGTTGGTTTGAGCATGGCGTCGGGCAATTATGTGTTTTTTATAGATAGTGACGATTTTCTGAAAGAAGATCGGATAAAGGAATTATATGAAAAAGCAGTGGAATTTGATGTGGATGTTTTACAGACCTCGTATTATAGCTTTAATGAGAACGATGGAAAAGAGACTTTTTTTGAGGCATCATTTGAAACAAACAAGCTTTTGACACATACTGATTTAGAAAAGGAACTTTGCTTTGCATCTTCAAAACGAAGAATTGTTTTTGCTTGGCGTAATCTTTTTAAAAGAGAGTTTTTGATTAAAAATAATATTGCCTTTAAAGAGGAGCTTCGTATGGTTGAGGAGGTTCCGTTTAATCTGGAAGCACTATCTAAGGCCGAGCGCTTTGTTGCTGTTGATATTCCTGTTTTGTGTTACAGAATCAGAGAAGACAGCCTTCAAAGGCAGAAATATGTTCCCGATTATGATAAATGGCTTTATATGCAATGGTCGCTTAAGCTTAAACATTATTCCGAAAACTGCACGCCTTCGCAGGTTTTCTATGAGGATATTGCCGAATATACGGTCAAATCGATTTTTCCTATGCTTCTTGCGAATATTTACAGAAACAGACCGGAAGAGAGTTATGAGGTTCTGAAAAGGCTCGGCAATTCTGAAATGATGAGGAAATCATTTGCAGATTACGACATAAACAAGTTCAGGTCAAAGTCTCTTGATTGGTTGATGACTTGGTTTGCGAATAGAAAGCTGTATACTTTTGCACACCTTATATGCAAATTTGTTCTTTACAAATGATTTTAAATCACCGTAGTTTTTTGCTGCGGTGATTTCTTTTTCTCTGCCCGTTTATGACAAAATTTTCCTTGCGGACTTTTTATAATATCCGTGAGGTGGTTGGGATGATTGTCTATGCAGATGTGCTTTTGGTTGTTAATCTATTTGTTAATTATTTGCTCCTTCTTTGCTCTTCAACGATAATGAAAAAACACGCAGGAAGGCTCAGACTTCTTTTTGGCGCATCGATAGGTGCAATTTACGGCTTCGTTGTGTTTCTTCCTGAATTGCCCGGGGTCATTGAATTTGCAATAAGAATTATTGCATCCGCACTAATAGTGCTGGCAGCGTTTGGGTTCAGGAATATTCCTTCGTTCTTGCGAAGCTTCTGCACATTTTTTGCGGTCAGTTTTTCTTTCGGCGGGATTTTGCTTGTTCTTTGGATAACAGTTGCACCGGTCGGAATGGTATACAATAACGGTGCGGTGTATTTCGATATAGATTTATCGGTTCTGGCTGTTTCAACAGTAATAAGCTTTGCTGTTGTAAGCGTTCTTGCGCGTTTTACGGCGAGGCGCGCGCCGAGAGACAGCGTTGCTCTTGTAAAAATCGCATATAAAGGCAAGGAGGTTAACCTGACTGCTCTTATTGACACGGGGAATTCGCTCTGCGAAACCTTCAGCGGATATCCCGTTATTCTCGGGGAGTTTGACAGTCTTGAAAAGATTATTCCAAAAGCTGTGAGGGAATTTATAGACGGTGAGGATGTTTCATCATCACCTGAAATGAGACTTGTTATGCATAAAACCGTTTCTGGCACGGGGGTTATGCCTGTGTTCAGACCCGATTACATAGAAGTAAAATCCGTTTCGCATAGTGTCAAAACAAATGAAGTTTATGTTGGTGTAACAAAAAATAATCTTGCAAGGGGCGAGTATGAGCTGATACTCAATCCTGCGTTGTTTGACGAGGAGAAACGATATGCTGAAGCTTTTGAATAAAATCAGGACTATTTTTTTGAATTTAAGTAAAGAGGAAAACGGGTCGGTTTATTATGTTAACGGACCCGAAACTCTTCCTCCGCCGCTTACTAAGGATGAAGAGCTTGCTCTTATGGCGAGGCTGGGGGAAGGGGATGATGCAGTACGGGAAAAGCTGATTGTTCATAATCTTCGCTTGGTTGTATATATTGCAAAAAAATTTGAAAGCTCAGGTGTCGGGATAGAAGACCTTGTTTCGATAGGTACAATCGGACTTATTAAGGCAGTAAACACATTCAGACCGGATAAAAATATCAAACTGGCAACATATGCGTCAAGATGCATTGAAAACGAAATTCTTATGTTTCTTCGAAAAACAAGCCCGTTGCGAAATGAGGTTTCAATCGATGAACCGCTTAATGTTGATTGGGACGGAAATGAATTGCTCTTATCGGATATTCTGGGCAGTGAGGCAGATGTTGTCAATAAGGATATCGAGCTGGAGGATGAAAAGAATCTACTGATAAAAACAATCAACTCGATGAATGAAAGGGAACGGACTATAATGTCTATGCGCTTTGGTCTTGGAGGCGAAAGAGAATATACGCAGAAAGAGGTTGCTGATATTTTAGGGATATCGCAGAGCTATATTTCCAGATTGGAGAAAAGGATTATCGAAAGATTAAGAAAAGAAATAGAAAAAGTTTCCTGATTTTAAATTTGCTGTTGAAATCCTATCGACAATAATGTATACTGGTCTTATCCTTTATTCAGGAGAGGGGAAACGATGCACTACATTGTTATGGACCTCGAATGGAATAACACATATGCTAAACGCATCAAAGGATTTATCAATGAGGTGATTGAAGTCGGCGCAGTTATGCTTGATGAAAATCTTGATTATGTTGATGAATTTTCTTGTATGGTGCGTTCGCAGATTGGCAAGAAGCTTCGCGGCAATGTTAAAAGACTGACTCATATAACAAATGATGAGGTCAGAAACGGCGAACCTTTTACAAAGGTTATGAGCGACTTCAAACGCTGGATCGGCGGAAGAGACAATGTTATTCTTACTTGGGGCGACGGAGACATCAGAGTGCTTATTGAAAACTTCCGTTATCTCAACGGACTTCAGGTTTTACCGTTTCTCACGAATTATCTTGACATCCAGCACTATTTCCAGATTAAAAAGGAAATACCGAAAGCAAAGCAGATCGGTCTTTTTGCTGCTGCGGAGCTTGTGGATGTTGACCCTGAGCTTTTTGCGCACCACAGAGCCTTGGACGACAGTTTAGTAACAGCCGAGTGTCTTAGAAGAGTTTTTGATGAGAAGGATTTCTTTGGTTATGTTGTCAGATGCGATGATGACTTTTATCAGAAGCTTCAGTATAAGCCGCACGCGATCGGAAATATCAACCATCCGTTGGTCGATAAAACGCTGCTGTCGTTTACCTGCGAAAAGTGCGGTTCAAGGGGAGAACAGCTTACGGACTGGCGATATTCAAACCAGTTTTTCAGAGCTAATTTCCATTGCCCCGTATGCAATTATGATGCGCGCGTATCCGTGAGATTCAAAAAGTACTTTGACAGACTGGAAACAAAAAAGAATGTTTCCATAATCAGCAACGAAAAAGTCAAAAAATAGCTGATAGCAAGAAAGCCTTGGATTCAGATCCAAGGCTGCTTGTTTTTTTTATGAAGAAAAGAGACTGCACCAAAAGATGCAGTCTCCTGAGATTTATTTTGAATTTGAATAGTTGGGAGCTTCTTTTGTGATGAAAACATCGTGAGGATGGCTTTCGATAAGACCGGCATTTGTGATGCGAACAAATCTTGTCTTTGTTTTAAGCTCTTCAATGTTATGGCATCCGCAGTAGCCCATACCTGCACGAAGACCGCCGAGCATCTGATAGATAGTATCTGAAACAGGTCCCTTATAAGGTACACGACCTTCAACTCCTTCGGGAACAAGCTTCTTGTTGTCCTCCTGGAAGTATCTGTCCTTACTGCCGTTAGCCATAGCACCAAGGCTACCCATACCACGGTAAACCTTATAGTTTCTGCCCTGATAGATTTCGATTTCACCCGGAGATTCCTTACAGCCTGCAACAAGTGAACCAACCATAATTGCGCTTGCACCTGCGGCGATAGCCTTAACGATTTCACCTGAGTATTTGATACCGCCGTCTGCGATAACTGAAATGCCGTGTTTAGCAGCAACATTGGCAGCGTCAAAGATGGCTGTAATCTGAGGAACGCCGATACCTGCAACAACACGGGTCGTGCAGATAGAACCGGGGCCGATACCTACCTTAACTGCATCTGCGCCTGCAGCAATGAGAGCCTCTGTAGCCTCGGCTGTTGCAACATTACCTGCAACAAGTGAAATGTCAGGGAATGCGGCTTTAACCTTAGCAACTGAGCGGATGATATTCTGGCTGTGTCCGTGAGCAGAGTCGAGAACGAACATATCAACGCCTGCTTCAGCAAGGCAAGCTGCTCTGTCAAGAACATCAGCGGTTGCGCCGAGAGCGGCAGCGCAAAGAAGTCTGCCTCTTGAATCTCTGGCAGAGTTGGGATACTGAACGCTCTTCTCAATATCCTTGATTGTGATAAGTCCCTTAAGGTAGCCTTCGTCGTCAACCAAGGGGAGCTTTTCAATTCTGTTTTTCATAAGGATAAGCTTAGCCTGCTCAAGGTTTGTGCCTACGGGAGCGGTAACAAGGTTATCCTTAGTCATAACCTCACTGATTTTGATATTGAAATCAGTCATAAAACGCATATCGCGGTTTGTAAGAATACCTACGAGCTTGCCCTGCTCATCGCAGATGGGAACGCCTGAAATCTTATATTTTCTGCAAAGATTTTCAGCATCGTAAGCATAGTGGTCAGGTGTAAGGCTGAAGGGTGAAGAAATAACGCCGTTTTCAGAACGCTTAACCTTGTCAACCTCCTGGGCCTGAACCTCCATAGGCATATTTTTATGGATAACACCGATACCGCCTTCACGAGCGATGGCAATAGCCATAGGTGCCTCCGTAACTGTATCCATAGCGGCAGTCATAATAGGAGTATTGAGTGTAATCTTCGAAGTGAGCTTCGTCGAAATATCAATATCCTTGGGCAAAATGTCCGATTCAGCAGGTATAAGAAGCACATCGTCAAATGTAAGACCTTCTTTACCAAATTTCTCATCAAAAGTCATTCAAAATCCTCCTCAACTGTGTCGATTTTTTAAATTATTTAATTATAACGCGTATTATTTAAAAAAGCAATCGTTATTTAAACATTTTTTGAAAAATATCTAAGAAAATATTGGCGGAAGTTTTATCTGATTTAAAACAATCCTGCTTTTTTACCGTTTTCCCGATGTTGAGTTATCGTTTCTGCGTAGTAGAAATCAACGCCGGTTGAGTCTGTCAAAAAGTAATAGTAATTTGTGTCAGACGGGTTGAGAGCGGCGTTTATTGCTTTTATCCCCGGGTTGCAGATCGGGCCTACAGGAAGACCCTTGCAGTAATAAGTGCTGTAGATATCAATATAATGCCTGATCTCGTCACTCTGCTGAGTGAGGGGCAGAGGGTTGCCGTCGGTATCCTGCTTATAGCCAAGAAAATCTGCAAGAACATATTTGATATAGAAGGTTGTAACATCGCTTTCAAGCTTCGGGAATGACGGACTGTTCAGTCTGTTATGAAAAACAGACGAAACATTTGCGCATTCTGCAATGTCGCAGTCACATTCTTTCTGAATGATGGAGGCGAGGGTGAGCACCTCGTCTATTGTCATTCCGAGAGATGCGGCCTTTTCTTCCATTTCGGGAGTGATTTTGCTGTTGTAATTGCTGATGAATTTTTCTAAAACAGCTTTCGGGTCAGAGTTTTTGTAGAATTCATATGTGTCAGGGAAAACATATCCTTCAAGAAGAAAAACTCTTTCCTCGGAATCGCTTGTTTCAATCCCTTCATACGGCTCGTTGCAGACCTTGAGAAAATCATCTTTCTTGCATACTCCGTTTTCTTCAAGTCTTTGTGCAATCTGAAGAACTGTAAAGCCTTCGGGGAATGTAACTTTTACTATATTGGGATTTTCATAATTTTGATTTGAAGTGTTGTTCTGAGTGCTGAGGAAAGGTACTCCTTTTCCTACGAGCTCCCTGAACCAGGGTTTATCTTTGGCAGTCAGCAAAAACAGCGTTGAACCCAAAGCAACGCAAAGAGCAACGATTATTACAATAAGAGTTTTTTTGGGGTTTTTACGCTTTTTAATGGAATTCTGAAATGTCTCGTGCGTTTCAACCGTCTCTTTATAAGATTCAATTTCGATATACTTTTTAAAGCTTTCGGTTTCTATTTTTTCTTCGGGAACAGCGGAAGATTTTTCTTCCGGAGTATTTTCTTTTTTTAAGTTTGATTTATCATTATTCATAATAATTACCTCTGAAATTAGTGTTTTTATGATACATTAATTTATCCTTCGTGTCAATAAAAGACTGATTTCTGCAGATAATAAATGCGGAGGTGATATTGTGGAAAAGAAAAATAAGAAGTCAAAGAAGCAGAAAAAACTGTCTCCCATTGTTGAGTCTATTATAGACGAATGGGAAACAGCCGATGAGGACGGAGTTTTCGATGCGTTGGGAAGCTACACGGGCATGGCGGAAGACGGCGGAAGACCCGTTCAGGATGCTGACGACTTATAAAAATCAGGGGTAGATTTCTCTACCCCCGAAATGATCAGTCTTTTTTGTAGTTCAAAATTTTAAATGCTCCCCAGCCTGTTACGAGTACAAATGAAACCATAACAAGGATGTTATGAAGCTGGTCAAGATAGTAGAAATTCATATATTCCTGACAGCAGATAAACATATAAGCCATAAAAATATAAATCACGAAGCAGGGAAGAGCAAAGGTGCAGAATTTTTCATAAGAAATCTTATTAAGAGTTATGCCAAACTTTTTAGCAAGGATTGCGACGATTGCAACTGACACAAGAACGGCAACGACAGTTGCTATGACCTGATATTCAGATTCATCAAAGCGTTCCAAAACGGGACGGACGATGCTGACGCCAATCATTCCGACAAGGCCGAGAAGGAAGGTCAGGATATTTGTTATCTTCTGAGGAATTATATCAAGTGTCGGCTCGTTAACATCTTCAAGCGGTCTGAGATTTACCAGAAATGCTGTAATAATTCCACCTGCTAGGAAGCCTGTGAAATACTCCCAAAGCGACCAGGGAGCGAAGGTTTCGGGAAGGCTGTAGCCCTGAAGCATATGGTATCCTCCGTTTCCGAAAAAGAAGAAAAGGTCTGAAACGGTGATAGCGAAAGAGAATGCACAGCAGGTAACAGCACCCGTTGCGGCTGCTCTCTTATCTTTGATTATGAATCTTGTTGCTAAAAGGACGGCGAGAGCGCTGATTGCAGATGAAATTGCTTTGATTTCCTGAAAGTAGTTTCTGCCGGGAACGCCGAAATGCTTCTTTGCCCAGGCGTCATTGTCAAAATGCTGAAGGAATACCTTGTATACACTGTCATCAATTCCTGCGGCTCGAAGCTCATCTCCCAAAACTTTGCCCGATTCAGGCTGAACGAGATCAAGAATAAAGTGAGAAACGCTTGCTTTTGCAATCAGGTTGACGGCGTAAAAAATAACGACGAGAATTATCAGGTCGCGGAGCTTCCACTGCTTGTCGCTGAAGCCTCGACCAAGCATGATTCCGAAAAGAGAAGCGCAACCAAAGCCAAGACAGAGCATCATAAATACACCTGAGAGGGGTGAAATATAAGCGAAGCCGGCTTCACCAAGGTCAAGTCTGCCCGTAATCTGACTTAGAAGTGTTCCCCAGGCAGGTGTGGTTAGCATAAAAGAAAGAGCTGTAAGTGCTGTCCAAAGAAGGTTAAGCTTTTTTCTTGCACCTATTGCCGCTGAAATAAACAGAACATAGACTATACCTGCGTTAAGAAGTCCCCAGGAAGAACCCCAACCGTGAGTTCCTCTGACACGCCAAAGAAAGCCCATAAGTAATGCGCCGATGAGGACGATGAACATTTTGCTGAAAACGGATTGTTTTGTACGATCCTGCATAATAAATCCCCCTATTGTATTTTTCAGAATTATAACATATTATGATTTCATTTTCAATATGCGCAATCTGTTTTGTTGACAAAGAAGTTTGGGTATAGTATACTTTAATTACCAACAAACCATAAGGTTTTGAAAGGCATCTTCCCGCCTCGGCTTCGTTAAAAATCTTTGAAATAACCGCGAAAACTGCTCGATTGTGCGTAATATATTGCATTTCAGACTTATGTGTGGTTGGTAATTAAAATATACTTTAAGCAGTCAAATTGTTAAAGTGAGGTAATGTTTTATGAATATAGCTGTTGTTCTCGCAGGTGGCTCCGGCAGCCGTATGGGTATGGTTGACAGACCGAAGCAGTTTATAGATATTTACGGAAAACCCGTTATAATTCATACATTGGAAGCTTTTGAAATCAATGAAAAAATTGATGCAATATGCGTTGTCTGTGTAAAAGAATGGCAGGATGATCTTTCACTCTGGCTCAAGGAGTATGATATCCGTAAGGTTCGTTGGATTGCAAACGCAGGCTCAACGAGGCAGGAATCCTCTCTCAATGCTCTTAATGCAATCAGCGAGGCTTGCAGCGATGACGACTATGTTATAATCCACGATGCTGCAAGGCCGCTTATTTCTCAGAAAATTATCAATGAAAATATAGAAAAAGTCCGCGAGTATGGCGCTTGCGATACGGTTGTTCCCGCTCACGATACAATCATCAGAAGCGTTGACGGCGAGACTTTGGAATCTATCCCTGTCCGTAAGGAGCTTTATATGGGTCAGACTCCGCAATCGTTCAGATATTCAATCGTAAGAAAAGCTTATGATGATTATTTTGCAATGCCCGAAGATGAACGCCCTGAAATGACGGATGACTGTGGTCTTGTTCTTTACGGTGGAGTGAAAATCGGTATGGCGATGGGCGACAAGCTCAATATGAAAATAACAACGATGGAAGATTTGCTTCTTGTTAAGTCAATCGTAAGAACGGGCAGATAAGGAAGGGTGAAAAGCTTTGTTTGCTAAAAGCTACAAAATAACCGAACCGAAGAGATTTGAGATATTTATAGAGGATATTCAGAATAACGATGTGCTCGTGCGCCCTGAGTACCTCGCAGTTTGCAAGGCAGATATTCGATACTATCTGGGAAACAGAAGCCTTAATGTGCTTAAGAGAAAATTTCCTATGAGCCTTATTCACGAGGCGACGGGTGTTGTTGTTAAGGATAAAAACGGTAATTTTGCACCGGGTCAGCGTGTCGTCCTTCTTCCATGCCGCAAGGCTGAGGATTGCGACGGAACAAAGTGTGATGAGTGCGTAAGAAATAACCCGCATCTTCTTGATAATTATTGCGCAGATTCTAAATTCTGTTCAAGTAATTTTGATGGATTCAGCAAGGAGCTTATGGATATCAGCTCGGATTACCTTGTGCCTGTTCCCGATGAGGTTGGCGCTGAGGCTGTTTTTTCAGAGCTTATTTCCGTCGGATGCTGTGCATTGAGAAGAGCAGGTCTTGAAAGGTCAAACGCTCCGAAGAATATCGCTGTCTGGGGCGACGGAATTATGGGCTATATTATAGCTCTCGTTGCAAAGTACAGCCTTGAATGTGAAGTCGATGTTATCGGCCTGAGCAAAGAAAAGCTCGCCGAGTTCGATTTTGCTAATATATATTATTCAAACGATATTGAGGATTTGCCGAGAATGACGGTTGCCATTGAGGCCGTCGGCGGAAACGCATCCGGAATTGCCGCAAATCAGGCGATTGATAAGCTTTACTCGGGCGGAAAGCTCATTCTTTGCGGAGTTGCAAATGATAATATTCCGCTTAATACGAGAATGGTGCTCGAACACGGTCTTTCGATCAGAGGAACAACAAGAAGCACCAGGTGCGACTTTGAAAATGCACTTGAGCTTCTTAAAATTGAAGGCTTCAGAGAAAGAGTGCTTAAGCTTCTTCTTTCAACTGTTGAGGTTGACGATATTAAAAAGTATTACGCAGTGTTTGAGAAAGAATCAAAATCAACAGCGCTGGGTAAGAATATAATGAAGATTTCATTCTAAGGTGGATTTGTCCGCAAAAGTGAAGGAATAATTATCGGCTTGCAGAATTTCTGCAAGCCGATTTCTATATGTGCATTTCGGGAAGTGATTTGATATAATCGATAACTGCTTTTGCGGAGTTTTCAGGCAAGTCTATGATGTTTTCTGCATCCTTAATGTTTTCAAGATAATGCGCATCAGAATCAACAAAGACCTGAACACCTGAAAGAATCGGATGAGCTTTTATAAGAGCTTCTCTGTCAGCTTCGGCTGTCATTTCAACGCAGGAAAATTTCATATCCTCCGTTATCATACCAAGATTTGAAAGGACGCTGTAAGAGCTTCTGTCAATATGTGCAGGATAGCAGACACCACCGTAGCTGTGTACCGTTTCGCAGACTCCGCTGATGCTTATTGAGCTTGCGAGGGTCAGGAGCTTTTCCTGCTTGCCGAGAATGTTGTCTCTTTCGTTCATAATCAACTGTTCGCCGAAAATATCGGGTCTGTTTTTGACGGGAGGCATCGTTGAAATAACGAAGTCAGAAAACCTCATAGCGTTTTCAATATCGTCAAAAAGGCATACGATATGAACTTCTTCCGAAGTGCAAAGCTCCATCCCCGGGATTACGGTTATCCCGATTTCTTTTCCAACCTTGATTGCGGACGCACAGTTTTCGCAAGAGTTGTGATCTGTCAGCGCGATGATATCAAGCCCGAGAAGCTTTGCCATATTGACAAGGTTGTAGGGTGTCATATCGTTGTCGCCACAGGGCGAAAGACACGAATGAGTATGAAAATCGTAATATAGCTTCATTTTAAATCAGCCTTGAAATGGCGGCCGCCATCTGATATGAGTTTTTCTCTGTCTGAAGGATTATAACATCATTCTGTTTTGCTCTGTTCAGCGCGTCGCCATCAAGGGCGGCGTTTTCCGTAAGCACAATGCAAGCTACATCCGCCAGAACAGCAACACCAATTGAATTGATATTACCCATAACAGTCAACCAGACATCACCCTCATTAGCGCGTGACATTACCCAACTGAGCAGATCGCCGCAGTAGCATCCGTTTATTTCTTTGTTGAGCTCTTCTCCGCAGAGGACTTTTAAATCAAGCTCTTCAGTAAGTTTTTTTACGTCCATTTCAGTTTCTCCTCGTCAATACCTCTGAAAGGTACGGGTATTAGTTTATCGATGCCCTTTTCACTGAGCTCTTTTGAAGCCATCTCACTTTTGATTCTGAAAATACAATCATCAACGCTAGCATATCCTCTTACGATATCCTCAGCAAGAGCGCGGCAGGTCGGGGCGCCGCAGGTGCCGCAGTCAAGACCCGGAAAGTTTTCAACCATCGCTGAAACCTGATTCATAAGCTTCATTGAATCCGTAACATTATCAGCAAGCTTGAGAACGGAAAGAGGCTCAAGGGGATAGTCCCAGCCAAGCTCCTTCGGGATTTCAGTTTCAATATGATTGCAGGAAATGGGAAGATATTTTTTGAGAGTTGTAAGTCTCGTTTTTGCAACGAAGGTGTTTGCAACAGTAAGACAACCGCCGACGCATCCTCCGGTGCAAGCATTAAGCTCGATAAACTCGATGTCATTGAGCTTTTCGTCCTCAACCTCTTCAAGAATCTGAATAACATTTTCAATGCCGTCTGCAGCTATGTATTTTTCGCACAGTGAAGCTGATGCTTCGCCGCCGCTTGCAGCCCAGCCGACACCGATTCTGCCTGATTGCTCAAGAGATCTGAGCTTCTCAGAATCGAGTTTTTCCATTTTCTGCAGAAGAATAGGATAAATCTCACTCATCGCAATCGCTCCGTTAACATCAGAACTGTTTGCGGCGAGAGGGGATTTGATAGCCGTTATCTTTGCAGGGCAAGGTGTTATGAAAAATACACCGATATCCTCGTCGGGAAGTCCTGTTTTTTCTCTTGCCTCTATTCGTGCAAGCCTTGCAGATTCATCCATAGGTGTTTTGAGGGTGATCATATTGTCGATCAGCTCAGGGTAACGGACACGGATAAGTCTTATAACAGCAGGGCAGGCCGTAGAGATAACGGGTTTTATAAGATTTTGAGTTTTAAGCATCTTTCTTGTTGCATCAGAAACGATTTCAGCTCCCTTTGCAACTTCAAAAACGCTGTCAAAGCCAATTTCCAGAAGCGCCGTAAGAACATAGTTCACATCGTCAAGATTGTTGAACTGACCGTAAAGCGACGGCGCAGGCAGAGCGATTTTATATTTATAAGCCTCAATGTCGGAAAGAGGGTCACTCATTGCAGTTTTGGCATGGTGAGGGCAGATACGGATACATTCGCCGCAGTCGATGCAACGCTCAGAAATGATCGTCGCCTTACCGCGTCGTACACGGATTGCCTGAGTCGGACAGCGTTTGATACAGTTCATACAGCCGAGACATTTGTCTTTGTTCAGGCTAACTGAATGAAACACAGTACTCATTTTTCTCCTCCTTTTGATTTTAATGCTGATAATTATTTGTTGAAAATTTTAAGTGTGATAGTTGTACCGACGCCGATTTCGGTGTCGATTCTCATTTCGTCTGTGTATTTTTTGATGTTCGGCAGACCCATACCTGCACCGAAGCCGAGTGAACGCACATTTTCGGGCGCTGTTGAATAGCCTTCCTTCATAGCAAGTTCAACATCAGGAATACCGGGGCCTTTATCCGCAAGGACAACCGTTATACATTCGGGAGTGATAATTGCATCAATTACGCCACCCTCAGCGTGGATAACCATATTGATTTCAGCCTCATAGACTGCGATTGCGACATTTCTTACAAGTGCCGCGTCAAAACCGAGATCCTTAAGAGAGCGCTTAAGCTTGCCTGATGCTTCACCTGCGCAGGTGAAATCATAGGCATTGACATCATAATGAAGTTTTACCTCTTCCATTATTTTCCGCTGCCTCCTCTGAGTCCGTGTGCATAAAGTAGACCACAGGATGTGAACATTTCGAGATCGGTCTTGATAAGAACAATCTCACGGTCTTCTGCAAGATTGATCATTCCGATGTCGGGTGATTTACCTCTTACGAAAACGATACATTTCATATCCATCATCTCAGCAGTTCTTACGACCTGAGGATTCACAAGTCCGGTAAGCAGAACTGCCTGCTCTTTAACATATGCGAGAACATCGCTCATCATATCACTGCCGCAAGCTTTAAAAACTTCACGGTCGAGGAATTCCTCACCGTAAACGATAGTACCGTCGAGAATTTCAATAATTTCTTTAACCGTCATATTTAACCCTCCATGAGAATTATTACATTATATGATACCATACATCACGGTAAAAATCTACATAAAAAACTTCTAAATTTACTAAAAAATGTGAAAAATCAATGAACTTTTTGGATGAAGACATATGAACAGGAGCGTGAACCATTAACAAAAAAACAAAACACCCGCAAAGATAAGATTAAATCTTTACAGGTGTTAAATGCGAATATTAAACTTTCAATAAAGCTTATTTCTTGATCTGCCAGAAGCCGACTTTCTTCATAACCTTTGAGAGGGTCTTGTTTGCGATGTATGAAGCTTTCATTGCGCCCTCTGCGGCACATTTTTCGATGTATGCCTTATCAGCCATAAGCTCGTTGTACTTTTCCTGAACGGGTCTGATGCTTTCGATAACGCTTTCTGCAACTGCAAGCTTGAAATCACCGTAGCCTTTGCCGTCAAATTCCTTTTCAATTGTATCGTAATCAAGTCCTGTGCAGCAGGAGTAGATTGACATAAGGTTGTTGATGCCGTCCTTACCGTCAGCATATCTTACTTTTGCCTCAGAGTCGGTAACTGCAGACTTGAACTTCTTACGGATATCATCGGGAGTGTCAAGAAGAGAAACGGAAGCTTTCGGATTCGGGTCGGATTTGGACATCTTCTTTGTCGGATCCTGAAGGGACATAACCCTTGCACCTGCTTTACCGATGTAGGGATTGGGAATCGTGAATGTAGGTGAGTAGATTCCGTTGAAACGCTCGGCGATATCTCTTGCAAGCTCAAGGTGCTGTTTCTGGTCTGCACCGATGGGCACATAATCTGCCTGATAAAGAAGTATGTCTGCTGCCATAAGAGTAGGATATGAGAAAAGACCGACATTGATATTGTCTGCGTGCTTTGCAGACTTATCCTTGAACTGAGTCATTCTTGCAGCTTCACCAAACTGAGTGTAGCAGTTGAGAATCCATGCAAGCTCTGCGTGCTGAGGTACATGCGACTGAACGAAAACAACACTCTCCTCAGGGTCAAGACCGATTGCAAGAAGCAAAGCGTACATTTCAAGTGTCTGCTTGCGAAGCTTTGCAGGCTCCTGACGGACGGTGATTGCGTGAAGGTCAGCGACGGCATAAAGGCAGTCGTTATCCTTACTCATTGAAGCCCAGTTCTTGAGCGCTCCGAGATAGTTGCCGAGTGTGGGTACGCTCGTCGGCTGGATTGCACTGAGCACTCTTGCTTTCTTTTCTGTATTTTCCATAATAATACCTCCGATGTGTAACTGCTACACATTTTAACATATTTAAACGGGATTGTAAATCATAAATATTTGTGGTAGAATACTTTTTGTTGATTGGAGTGATAATTTTGGCAAATTTTGACTGTGTATTGCTTGATTTTGACGGTACGGTTGCCGATACAAGCGAAGGAATATTTGAGGGCATACGCTACGGAATAAGAATGGAAGGTTTCCCACAGCCGAGTCCCGATGAGATGGATTCTTTCATCGGACCACCGTTAAGTGTAGGATTCAGAAATCATTTCCCCGAGGCGACTGATGAGCAGATTGAAATGATGATAATTCATTACAGGGCTAAGTATTCCGTCAGCGGATATTATAAATTTAAGCTGTATGACGGGATGGAGGATTTGCTCCTGAGCCTGAGAGCGGCAGGAATCAGAACGGGAGTTGCAACCTCAAAGCCGCAGGTGTTTATGGACCATATTGCAAAAACCTGCGACCTTGAAAAGTATTTCGATGTTATCGTTGGTGCCGAGTCTGATAAGCTTGATGCAGGTAAAAAGGATATCATTGAAAAAGCATTTAATGCTTTGAAGGTTTACGGTTGCGAAAAGCCTGTTATGGTGGGTGACACGAAGTTTGATATCATCGGCGCAAGAGAAGCAGGAGTGCCGAGTATTGCCGTAACATTTGGCTTCGGCAGTGTTGATGAAATGATTGTCAACGGGGCAAACTATGTTGCAAAGAATTGCGAAGAAATCAAAGCTATTGTATTATAAAATGAACAAATCCCACTTCGTTTTGAAGCGGGATTTTCTATACCTTTTTTCTGAATAAAACAAAGTCAACGATAGCTGCAACTGAACATCCTACGGCATAGCACGCAATGTCTGCCCAAGCAAAGGATGTGCCCATTACTGTAACGAGCAGGGGATTGTCTTGAACACCTAAAAGTTCAACATAGTTAAAATATTGCCCGATCTCTATAAGTGTAGCGAAGATCATAACATAAACACTCATCAGTTTGAATTTATCAGGAAATATAATTCGTGCAAAACTCCAAACAAGAACGGTTACTATCATATCTCCAACGAAAGGGCGTATAAAATCATCGTGAAAATAAAGAGCAATCAGCACTTCAATAATAAAAAGAAAAACGAAAACTCCAAGAAAAATCAATCTCTTTTCAGATACCGCTGATTTCATAAAAATCACCACCTACAATTTCAATATAGCATGTATTGTTGATATATGCAACAAAAAGACGACACTTTTCAATGTCGTCTTTTTTGCGTAATTTAGTTTTCAAGTGTGATAAGGTTAATGCATTTAACGGGGCAGACCTCAGTACATTTACCGCATCCCGTACATTTTGCAAAGTCAACCTTAGCGCAGAAGTTTTCAACCTTGACGGCATCAAACTCGCAAGCCTTGACGCATTTCATACAGCCGATACAGCCGAGATCGCATTCTTTACGGGTGATTGCACCCTTATCCTTGTTAGCGCAAAGCACAACTGCCTTTGCTTCGTGAAGGGGCATCATCTTGATAATGCCGTTAGGGCAGGTCTTAAGGCACATCTTACAAGCCTTACACATTGCAGGGTTAACTCGTGCAACACCGTCACATATACGGATTGCTTCGTAAGGACAAGCTTTTGCACAGTCACCAAGACCAATACATCCGTAGATACATTCCTTCGGACCACCGAAAAGCTGCTTTGCCATCTGGCAGGACTCAACACCGTTGTAAACCATCTTTGTTTTTGCTTTTTCGCAGAAGCCCTGGCAAGTAACAACAGCCGCCGAGGGAGCAACATTTCCTGCGGAGAGACCTGCAATCTCAGCAATCTGAGCTGAAACATCGTTTCCGCCAGGTGCGCAGAGAGCTGTGTTTTTTGTAATGCCCTTTGAAAGAGCAGCAGCGTAACCGTCACAGCCTGAGAAGCCGCAGGCGCCACAGTTTGCGCCGGGGAGACATTCACGGATTTCTTCAGCTTTCTTGTCAACGGGAACAGCCATAACGATTGATGCTACAGCAAGACCGAGACCTGCAATAAGACCGATGACAGAAACTATCAATACAGCGATTAAAATTGAACTCATATTTCCGTCCTCCCTTATGCAAAAATGTTTTCAACGACTCCTGCAAAGCCGAGGAAAGAAAGTGAAACGAGTGAAGCTGCGATGAGAGTTATCGGAAGACCCTTGAGGAATTTCGGAATGTCGCAGGATTCAAGTCTTGAACGGACACCTGCAAACATAACCATTGCTACGAGGAAACCGACACCTCCACCGATTGCGCAGACGAGAGATTCGATGAAATTGTAGCCGTTGTCAATGTTAAGAGTAACAACACCAAGAACTGCGCAGTTTGTAGTGATAAGAGGAAGATAGATGCCGAGAGAATTATAAAGAGAAGGGATATATTTCTTAAGCACTATCTCAACCATCTGAACGAGCGCTGCAATAACAAGGATGAATACGATAGTCTGAAGGTATTCAAGGTTGTTTGCAACGAGGAGGTATTTGTTGATAGGGTAGGTAACTGCAGTTGAAAGAGCCATAACGAAGATAACCGCGAGTGACATACCGACTGCCGTGTTTACCTTCTTTGAAACACCGAGGAAGGGGCAGATACCAAGGAACTTTGCAAGAACGAAGTTCTGCGTAAGAATCATTGTCAGCAGAATGCTCAATAAACCTTTAGTAAGCTCCATTATGCTTCAACCTCCTTCTTCTCACAGGACTCTTCAGTTGCCCTGATTGAGCAAGATTTAGCCATAGGACAGTTTTCGCAACCCTTAAGCTCTGCTTTGGGTTTGCCTTTTGATTCAGCGAGCTTGTTGGCAAGAGCCATAACCAAACCGTATGTAAAGAAACCACCGGGAGCAAGGACGAAAATAAGCATCGGGTTTTCGTTGAGGAACGGAATGGAGAAGCCGTTGAAATCATTTCCGATAAGTTCTCCCAAGCCTGCAAGGAATGTACCTGCACCGAGGATCTCACGGATCGTTGCCATAACGAAAAGAGCTGCCGTAAAGCCTATGCCCATTCCGAGACCGTCAACGGCAGAGGCGAGAACACCGTTCTTTCCTGCGAAAGCTTCTGCTCTGCCGAGGATGATGCAGTTAACAACGATAAGAGGAAGGTAAACGCCAAGCTGCTCATCAAGCATAGGAACAAATGCTTTAACAAGCATCTGAACGATTGTAACAAACGATGCGATAACTACGATGTAAGCAGGGATACGCACCTTTGAAGGAATAACTTTTCTTAATGCTGATATAACGATATTTGAGCATACGAGAACGATTGAAGCTGAGATGCCCATACCGATAGCACCCATAACGGAGGTTGAGGTTGCAAGCGTCGGGCAAGTACCGAGAACGAGTCTTAAAACGGGGTTTTCGATAACAAGACCCTTGGTAAATTCTTTGCCGAGCGATTTTTTCTCTGCCATCAGTTTGCACCTGCCTTTCCTTCTGTTATGGTTTTGTAATCAGTCATGGCCGCATTTACTGCCTCTGCAACTGCTTTTGATGAAATCGTTGCACCTGAAATAGCATCAATTTCATTGTTGTTTGCGTCTGCAGAATTTTTAAGAACAGTAACAGTGCCGTTCATACCGATAAATTTGTCTTTGAATTCGGGTTTATCAGCGTTCATGCCAAGACCCGGAGTATCGTTAATCTGAAGGATGTCAATACCGGTGATTTCACCCTTGGTGTCGATACCGGTCATAACGATTATGTCTCCGCCGTAGCTCTTGGTTGTCTTTGTGAAAACCATACCGATTTCTTTGCCGTTCTTATCAAGGCCGACAACATAGCTGATGCCGTCACTTGTCTTTTCTTCAAATTTCTCTGCGTCCGAAAGAACAGTCTTTCGGGCATCTATTTCTGTCTGCACTGCGAGCTCTTCGATAATCGGAGCCGTAACCTGGTTAGCAAAAGCAAGAAGGGTTGTTGAAACAAGACAGATGATAAAGAGCGCGATTGTAGGAATTAATATGTTTTTTGTCATTTTGCCTTAGCCTCCTTTTCTTTTTTTGGAGTGCCGAAAGGCTTGGGAAGAGTGATGTTTTCAATCAGCGGAACAAGAATGTTCATAAGGATGATTGAATATGAAACACCTTCGGGAAGATTTCCGAAAATACGGATGATCGATGTGATAAGGCCGCATCCGATTGCGAAAATAATTTTACCCTTGAAGGTTATGGGCGATGTCGTATAATCGGTTGCCATAAAGAATGCACCGAGCATAAGACCGCCGCCGAGAAGCTCGTAGGCTACGAAAAGAAGATTACCCTTGCCTGCAACGAGCATAAACAGAGCAACAGTACCGAGGTAAACAAGAGGAATTGTCGGGGAGATTACTTTGCGTATGATGAGGTAAAGACCGCCGATGAGGATTGCGATTGCGCAGGTTTCGCCGAGGCATCCTTCACGCTGACCGATAATCATCTCAACAAGTGTAGGAAGTCCTCCTGTTTCCGATGAGGTCATATTGTGGATATCCGCAAGAGGAGAAGCTTTTGTTATGCCGTCAAGCTGTTGCATAGTCCATGTACGGGGGACTGTCCATGTTGACATTGCAACGGGGAAGGATGTCAGAAGAACGATTCGTCCTGCAAGGGCAGGGTTGACAAAATTCTGCCCGATGCCGCCGAAAAACTGTTTTGCAACAACAATTGCGACCGCGGAGCCGATAGGAACCATCCAGAGAGGAATGCTTACCGGAAGATTGAAAGCAAGAAGCAAGCCTGTTATAACGGCGCTGAGATCGCCAATGGTCTGCTCTCTTTTCATAAATATTCTTGAAATATATTCAAAAATAACGCAGAAGCCGACTGAAAGACACTCAATAAGCAAAGCTCTCGGGCCGAAAAAGAAAACTGAAGCAACAAGAGCGGGGATGAGTGCGATAATAACATCGAGCATAAGGCTTCTTACGGTTTTATGCGTACGGTCATGCGGAGAAGCGCTGACCACAAGCTTATTATTCAAAGTCATTTTTTAGCACCTGCCTCTCTGACGAGTGATTTTGCAAGACGCATATGCTGAACAAGAGGCTTCTTGGCAGGGCAGGAATAAGCACAGCTTCCACATTCCATACAAACCATAACGCCGTCCTTGATGAGTGCGTCTACATCCTTTGCTTTTGTATTTCTGACGATTCGCGTCGGAACAAGGCTGAGCGGGCAGGCTGAAGCACAGCGTCCGCAGCGTATGCAGTCCGTCTCCTTAAATACCTTTGCGTCATCCTTTGAAAAAGCAAGCAAAGCGTTGTTACTCTTTGAAAGAGGATGGTCAAGATCTGTTATTGCAGTACCCATCATCGGACCGCCTGCAATAATTTTCACGGGTTCATCCTTGAAACCGCCGCAGAATTCGATAATATCGCTGATGCTTGTACCGATCGGCACTCTGACATTTTTGGGTTCTTTGATTGCAAGACCGTCAACCGTGAGCGAACGACTGACAAGAGGCTTGCCGGTTTTGAGGTAACGGGATATGAATGCTGTTGAAGCAACATTCATAACCATACAACCTATGTCTGACGGGAGCTTTCCGGGAGGTAACTGACGACCTGTTGCGGACTGAATCATCATCTTCTCAGCACCCTGAGGATAACGGGATTCAAGCTGCATAATCTTGATTGCTCCGCCTGCACTGCTGTCTCCGTCAACTATTTGCTCAAGGATTTTAAATGCCTCGGGCTTGTTATCTTCAACAGCAATAACGACATGGGGGATTTCAAGGAATTCCATGATCGTTCTGATTCCCGAGTAAATATCCCAGGAGTTTTCTATACACTCGCGATAGTCAACCGTTATATACGGCTCACACTCCGCGGCGTTGATGATAAGTGTATCGATTTTAGAGGGAGCATTGAGCTTGATATGAGTCGGGAAGCCCGCACCGCCGAGACCGACGAGTCCTGATTCGCGGATAGCTTTAATAAAATCTTCCTTTGTCTCAACATGGGGAGCTTTAATCCCTTCGTAAAGACGCATCTCACCATCAGATTCGATTGTAACGCCCTGAGCCATGGCGCCGCCGGGAAGCTTGACATTTCCGATAGCTGTGACAGTACCTGAAACTGAAGCGTGAATCGGTGCGCTGACGGGCTTGTCGCTGTCGCCGATGACCTGACCGACGGCAACTTTATCACCAACCTTAACCGTCGGTGTACAAGGTGCACCAATGTGCTGTTGCATAGGTAAAACAACCTGTTTGGGTTCCGGCATACGCACAACTTCAAGCTCTGCCGTGTTCTTATGGTGAGGAACCTTAACACCGCCGCGAACCTTCTTAACTGCGTTAATTACGCCGGGAATATGAATTTTACCCATCTATTCAACCCCTTTCAATTATAAACATTGATAATTTTTTCTAAAGGCGGGATTACCAACCTCAATGCTGTTCCCGTAATAAAACCTGTTAAAACGGCAAACAACATAAGTATCGGCCCGTATCCCGTTATGAGCGCCCAAGTGCCTGAGAGAACACAAGCAACGATGAGCTGACCTAAATTATGACAAACGGCACAGATAATTCCGATACCGATGTATCCGATTTTGAGTTTTTTGCTTCTGAGAAGCAGAAGAGCGGCTGTTGTGCTTAAAACTCCGCCCGCACCGCTCATAAGCATAGCGGTTGTTCCTCTTGTTATACCGGCAAAGGCGGCTTTGAGGATGGTTATGATAAAAGCGCTACCTGCGCCGGATGACGAGGCTAAAAACATCGTAACGACATTTGAAAGTCCCGGCTTCGCTCCGGGGGGAACTCCGGGGAGAGGAGGGATAAGAGATTCAAGAAAGGAAAGAGAAATCGCCAACGCTCCCATAATTCCGAGAAAAGCCACTTTTTTAGCTGTTGAATTCTTTGTATTCATAGTCAATACCGTCAGTAAGTTATCATATCGGTTTTGCCTGCACCCTTGATTGTAATAACGACTTTTTGAGGCAGGCAGGCGGCTGTCTGACCTTTTGCTGTAAGCCAACCGCTGTTAACGCAAAGTTCATCCTTGCAAGAGGAAGAAGAAAATCGTATAGCACCGTTTCTGACGCTTATAACAATATTTTCATTGGGGCAAAAAACTGTTTCTTCATCGATTTCGCTCAGATTAAATTCTTTTACAATCTCTCCGTCGGCATAAACCTGAGCAATCAGCTCATCGTTTTTAAAAACATTCGGAATCAAGAAAATGAAGCTTAAAACAATAACCCCGATGATTATAAAAATATCTGTACGGCTGAAAAGTTTTCTCATTTTCCCACCACAAAGCTTTCGTCAGTGAGAGTGAAGCATTCTCTGAGTCCGTCTGTCGTTCGGATTGTTTTATCTTTGAAAACAAACACCGCTTGAGCATTGTATTTGGCTAAAAGGGAAATACTTTCCTGATATCCGAGAATGTAGCAGGCTGTCGAAAGAGCATCACTCAGAAGACCTGAATCGCAGACGACGGTTACACTTGAAAGTCTGCTGTCTGCAGGGTAACCCGTTGTGGCGTCAAGGATGTGATGATAAGTTTCGCCGTCTTGCTCAAAAAACTTTTCGTAGTTACCTGAAGTTGAAACGAAAGCATCAGACAGCTCAAGTGTACCCAGCGTTGTCTGACTGTTTTGAGGGTTCGCGATTCCAACGGTGAATTCTCTGTCTCCGTAAAGAAGAAGGCTTCCGCCGACTGAAATAATCGCTGAATCTGTTTTTGTTGATTCAAGAAGAGTTTTAATTCTGTCGCAGGCGGCACCTTTTCCGACGGCGCCGAGGTCAAGCGACTGACCTTCTTTGATTTTGACACTTGTATCTGAAAGCTCAACATAAGGATATCCGACGAGAGAAAGTGCTTCGTCGATTTTTTCCTTTGCAGGGACGCTTTGATTTTCGCCGTCAAAGTTCCAAAGCTTTGTGATTTCACCGATAGTTATATCGAAAACGCCGCCGCAGTTTTTTGAAACCTCGAGCGATTTTGAAATTATATCTGCTGTTTCGTAAGAAACGGAAACGGAAGTATCAGGGTTGTTGTTGATTCTGTCGATATCAGAGTTCTCTTCATTCCTCGAAAGGAGAGCTCGTTCGGTCTCGTTAATATTTTCTGCAATGAGCTGAGCTGTTTCTTCCCCGTCAGGGCCGTAAAGCTTGATATTTATAATCGTACCCATAGCAACGGAAGTTGTTTGAAATTCACGGTTTTTTTTCACCGTATCGAAAATAACGATTCCTATGATAAGGGAAAGGCATAACGCAAGAGCTATCCAGGCTCGTTTATCAACTTTTTTTATTGCTTCAGCGATTTTCAAAAACATCACCCGATTCTGCATAATGACACAAATATCTATTCTTGATTATACAATGAAAAATATTTTTATTCAATAGAAAAACGGTTAATTAAATATTTAACAAAGTTACCGTAAATGAAGAAAAGCGTCCGCCGAAGCGAACGCTTTGATTAGTGTTATGTTTTCAGATTACACATACCAAATCCAGCCGAAGAGAATGTAGATAATGATCCACTGGAGGAAGGAATACTTAACCGTTACTTCGCAGGTTGCGGTGAGCTTTCCGTCGGCAGTTTTTGCTGTAATCGTAGCTGTACCGGGTGCGACTGCGTAAACAGCGCCTTCTTCATCAACCGTTGCAACTGACGGGTCGGAAGATTCCCAAATGATTTCTGCTGAGTAAGCTGCTTCCTCGGGAAGAATATTAACGAAAAGTCTTGTTGTCTGCTTATAGTTCATTCCGATTTCCTGCATACTCATAACGAGTTCTGTCGGAGTGGCAACAAGCTTCGGTATGGATCTTTCTTCGTCGATACCGCAGGTGTTGCAGACTCTTCTTTCGATACCTTCCTTGCTGTATGTCGGCTGTTTAACGATTGACCATTCGAGCCAACTGTGACCTGTCTTAGGCTGAGAGATGAAGGAGTTTACATCCTGGCAGGCAGGACAGATGCTCTGAATATAACCGTCCTCCGTACAGGTAGGAACTTTGATATCGGTAATGTAACGGTGGCCTGATGAGGGGAGCGGAGTTTCTGAAACAACCTGGTTGCAGACTAAGCAGATTTCCTTAATATAGCCGTCCTCTTTGCAGGTCGGGGCAAGTCTTTCAATGGTTGTTTCGCCGTGACCGAGGGGATTGATCGGAGTTTCTGTAACTGTTTTTCCGCAATCAAGGCAGATTTCTTTTTTATAACCTGCTTCTGTGCAGGTGGGTTCTTTTTCTTCCGTTTTCAGATTTGTATGCTCTGCAACGGGAATCTTTTCTGTTTCTGCAACTTCGCCGCAGATTCCGCAGTAGCGAATCTTTTCACCTTCGTTTTCGCAGGTGGGTTCAGCGGTAACGAACCAATCGCCGTCTGCTGTATGTGTATGAGCGGAAGGAATGTTGTTGTTGATTACAACTGATTCGGTAACATCGATGGTTGTTTCTAAAGCGTCATTGGTGCCGATGCCGCAGGAGTCAACCGTAACGGTGAAATCGCTGACACTAACGCCTTCATTTTCTGACTTTGTGAATGTGTATGTAACGAGCTCGTAATCGGGGACAAAAGCCTCAGCTCTTGCAAAGCTTATTTTACCGTTGCTGATGTTTGTACTGCCTGAGCCGCCCGTGATGAAAATATCAATGTTGAACTCAATCTGTGAAAGGGTCAGGTTTTCGCAGGATGAGATTGTAAGGTCAAGGCAATTGAATGAATTTTCCTTGAGCGTGAGAACGATTGCAACTTCATCGGATGTTTCACTTTTCAAATCAAGAGAGAATACGGGTGCGAGAGGAGTAGTTTGCTCATCGGCAGCAAATGCGAATGCCGGAGCAACTGCAAGGCACATCAGAGTCGCAAGAAAAACCGAAAGAGCTTTTTTGAAAATCTTTTTCATTAGTTTATACCTCCGTAAGAATATATACATATATATAATAGTCTCTTTTTGCAAAAAGGTCAAGAAGAGATTTGACGAAAAAAGCCAGGATAGTTTGTAGAAATTTACATAATAAGCGGGTGACGATGTATTTTCGGATAATAGGTGAAAAAATAATGAAGGGAGGCAGAGTTTTATGAAGAAGAGAATGATTGCGGTTCTGACTGCGTTTGCGGTGCTGTATTCGGGAATATGTATAAGGCTTTACGATGTAGCGAAAAACAAGATAGTAACCGCAAACGGAGCGCAAAAAAGATATACAATAACGATAGATGAAATACGGGGAGATATTTTTGATTGCAACGGTGAAAAACTTGTTTCGGCGGATTATGAGAATATCGTTGCACTTAAACCGACATATAAGGCGTTAACCTCGTTGAGAAATGTTCTTGATGAAAAGGAATATGAAGCGCTCAGATTGAGAATGCAGAGCTCGGAAGCGATTTCGGTCAATATCGGTAAATTTGCCATCGATGAAAACAGTGATACGGTGATGCTGAGAAAAAATATACGGTATTCGGAAAAACAGCTTGCGGTGCACATAATAGGATATCTCAACGGCGAGGGCAGGGGTGTTTACGGAATCGAAAAAAGCTTTGATTCACTTCTTTATACAGGCAAAAATCTTTCGGCAAAGCTTACGGCGGATGTTCACGGAAGGATAATGAGCGGCACGCAGATTGAAATAGTCAATGACGGCATTGCAACGGGTAGCGTTACGCTGACAATAGACAGAAATATTCAGGAAATAGTTGAAAATGCGCTTGATGACAATTCTGTTGAATGCGGCGGAGCGGTCGTGGTAGAAATTGAAACGGGAGCGATAAGGGCAATTGCATCGCGTCCCGTTTTTGATAACGGGAATATTTCGACAGATCTCAAAAATGAAAAATCGCCGTTTCTTAACAGAGCGTTGAATCCCTACAGTGTAGGTTCTGTTTTTAAGGTTGCGGTTGCGGCCGCGGCGATTGAAAACGGTTTTGGTAATTTTAGCTACGAGTGTACGGGAAGCTGTGAGATAAGCGGTACTGTTTTTAATTGTAACAAAAGTACGGCACACGGAAAGCTTGATATAACAAAAGCGCTTGAATGCTCGTGCAATACCTTTTTTATAAATCTTGCAAGGGTTGTTGGGGCGGAAAGGGTAGTTGAAACAGCATCGCTTATGGGGTTTGGACAGGAAAATGTGCTTGCAGAAGAAATTGTTTCAAAATCAGGGGTGCTTCCGACGCTGAATGAGCTTGAAAGCGAGGGTGCATTTGCTAATTTCTCCTTTGGTCAGGGTAGATTTACAGCTACGATGCTTCAGCTTTGCAATATGATATCTTCAGTTGCAAACGAAGGAAAATACAATAAACCGTATCTCGTTGAAAAAGCTACGGCGCCGGACGGCACTGTTATTCAATCGCACAGTGGAGGCTATCCTGTTTATACTCTTTCGCAAGCAACCTGCAGGAAGCTTGCGCCGATGCTTGTCAGCGTTATTGAAAACGGAAACGCAGGCAAGGCAAGGCTTGAAAACGGAATCTTGGCCGCCGGGAAAACTGCAACGGCACAAACAGGCATATTTGATGAAAAAGGAAACGAGATATGCAACACCTGGTTTGCAGGCTTCTTTCCGGCAGATAAACCTGAATATGCTGTTGTTGTTTTAAAGGAAGGCGGTAGTTCTGGTGCGACGGATTGCGCACCGATTTTCAAGCACATCGCAGACAAAATTGTTGCTCTGAAAAAATTTTCTTAAAAAGTCAAAAAAATGCTTGATTTGATATATACCTTGTGTTATAATCTATCGGCAATCATTACACACGCAGAGTGTTTTGAGCGAAGTGCATAAAATTGAATGTCCGCTTTTCAAGCTCTGCGGAGGCAAAACTAAGGAGGAAATTATAATGCCGGTAGTATCAATGAAGCAATTACTCGAAGCAGGTGTTCATTTCGGACACCAGACAAGAAGATGGAACCCGAAAATGGCTCAGTACATTTTCACAGAGCGTAACGGTATCTACATCATCGACCTTCAGAAGACAGTTGGTAAGCTTGAAGAAGCTTATATGTTCATCCGTGAGGTTGCTGCA
>JAGAVE010000050.1 GCA_017942105.1 Clostridia bacterium
AATGAACTGCAAATCCTTTTCAACTACAGGGACGGGACTGAAACCGTCCCCGTAGAAATACTTACATGTTCGGATATAAAGAGTTACTTTCCACCATTTCGAGTGTTCATTACGGATTTAAGTGATGAACACTCGATTTTTATTTGTTTCTTCATAGTATTTAATTTATGTATCGAGCAGGTTTTAGCCTGCTCTTTTTTGTTATGCCGTGAGGTATTCAACGGCCATACCTTGCCTCATATCCAACTTGAGGTTTTCTTCATCTGACGGAATTTCAATGTTTCCTACAAAACGGTAATAGATAACAATTCTCTGAGTTTTGTTCTTACCCGTACCCTCTGTTTCATAAACCTCAATGCGGTCAACGAGCTCGTGAAGAAGCGGTGCCGTTATTGTTTCCATTCTTATAAAGCGTCTTATTGCCTCGACGAATGCAACTCTTTCGCTTTTCTTATCATTAAGCTCATCAAGCTCTTCGTGTAGCTTTTGAATTTTGGCTTTCAGCTCTTCTCTTTCAACACCATATTTTTGCGACATATGAAGGAACCATTCATCGGTTACCTTGCCGAGAGCGTTATCCTCATAAAGCTTTTCATACAGAGTATTTACTGTGTTTTGCCTTGAGGTGCACCTCTGAAGCTCGGAGTTAATACGCCTTTTTTCGTTTTGTACGATAGCTTCGGTTTTCATTGTAAGCACCTCAACAAGCTCATCCTCATTATGCTTCAGATAACCTGCAAGCTTTTGCAATTCCATTGTAACTATCTGCTCTATAGCTTCTGCCCTGACATAATGCCTGTGCTGACAGCTGCCACGATAGTCCTTTACATAATTAGAACAACTGAAATAGTGAATATTTTTGTTTCGGGTATTCACATGATACCACAGCTTATGTCCGCATTCGGCACAGACAAGAAAATCACAGAATATACTTTTGCTTCCGTTTTCAGCTAACGGCTCACGGCGTTTGCAAAAGCCTATAAGCTTCTGTACCTCTTCATAGGTATGACGGTCAATAATCGGTTCATGAACATCCTTGAAAATCTTCCAGTTTTCTTCGGGATTCATAAGCCTTTTCTTATTCTTGAAGCTCTTGGAATAGGTCTTGAAATTAACAACATCACCGCAATACTCCTGACGAAGAAGAATCTGACGAATGGTAGAGCTTTTCCATTTATATGGGTTAGGCTGTACCTTCTTACCGCCTCTGCCTATTCCTCTTTCCTGCCAATAGGATGTGCAGTTTTTAATACCCTTGTCCTGAAGATTCCTTGCGATTTTATCAAGACCATAGCCTTCAAGATAAAGCATGAAAATCTCTCTTACAACCTTGGCGGCTTCAGGCTCTATAATCCATCTTTTAGGATTCTGCGGGTCCTTCATATATCCGTAAGGCGGTTGGGAAAGAGGCTCGCCCATATTACCTCTGATTCTTTTTGCAGAACGCACCTTGTTAGAAATATCTCTTGCATACATCTCGTTCATAACATTTTTGAACGGGATTATTTCATTCTCTCCGTCAGCGCTGTCAACCAAATCTGTAACAGCGATAAAGCGAATGTCGTGCTCGGGAAAATATGATTCAGTAAAAAGACCAACCTCAACATAGTTTCTGCCGAATCGGGACATATCCTTGACAATAATTGTTTTGACATATCCTGCTTCAACATCCTCCATCATCCTTTTGAAATCGGGACGGTTGAAGTTTGTTCCGGTGTAACCGTCATCAACATAAAACCTTGTGTTATCAAAGCCCTTTTCCTTTGCGTAACGGGCAAGCATAAGCTTCTGATTTTCTATTGAGTTACTCTCACAATCCTTACCGTCATCACGGGAGAGACGGCAATAGAGAGCAGTAATACCTGAGTAATTTGACTGCATTAGTCCTCCTTTCCGGCAGTCACGCATACACATTCTGTGTTAATTGTATTTATATCTTCGGCAGTAGTCAAATGTGCGAAATCGCTACCTAAATATCTTTTAATCTTATCAATGAAAGTCATTGATTCTGTTTCACTGTGTTTAACAGAAACAAAATAACGGACACCGTTGATAACATATTCTTCGGTTTCCGATTTTTCGATTTTACCCAACACACATTCGGCACGGATACCATTCAGCACGGATAAGCTTCTGAGTTTCACATACTCCCAAAAGGATATTATTTTACCTGACATTTTACATCACTCCTTATCTTTCATCCCGTGAATAACCACGGCTTCTGTTTTGTGTTTTATTTTTCTGTTGCTGTTCGATTTCAAGAATTGTGCCTATTTTGCTTTCAACATCAGGCTCGGATTTTTCAATTCTTTCGCAGGTGTTAATATCCTTGCGAAGAATTTTAAGCCTTTCAGAATACAGGCTGATTTCATCCTTGATTTCTGCAATTTCTTTTTCGTCACCCTTACGGACAGCAGATTTTAATTTGTTGCGACAGATTCTTCGGGCTTCGGTTACCTCTGCCATTTCGTTTATACACTCTTGCTTGAAAGCCTGTAACTGCTCATCAGTTTCAATATCATAATGACATAAAAGATTCTGCTGCTCAATCAGACGGTCAAGCTTAATGATTTCTCTCTGCAGATATTTTTCGATATAGTAGTTTTCTTTAGGTCGGCTTTTTACCGTCTGAACCACTGTAACGAAATGAACATAAACCTCTCTGTAAGTTTTCGGGAAATCATAAAGATAATCTTTCCACTCATCCTGTGGTGGTAAATCAATTCTGTAATGTCTCCAATCGGCATAAAGCTTTTGGCTGATTCTTTCAAAAGAATACTCATCACCAAGGTCACATAACCACACCGGTCTTTTGAATGAGGGATGATTAACCG
>JAGAVE010000051.1 GCA_017942105.1 Clostridia bacterium
CCGATAGCCCATACAGGCTCGTAAGCGATGATGATTCTGTCAAGCTCTTCCTTTGAAACGCCTGCAAGAGCAATCTTAACCTGAGAGTTAACAACTTCCATTGTGATGTTCTGCTCTCTCTGCTCAAGGTATTCACCAACGCAGAGGATAACAGTCATACCGTTGTTAAGAGCAGCTCTTGTACGGTCGCGTACTGTAACATCAGTATCGCCGAAGTAAGTTCTTCTCTCAGAGTGACCTGTGATAACATAGTCAACGCCGCAAGCCTTAAGCATTTCAGCAGAAACTTCGCCTGTGAAAGCACCGCTTGCTGCCCAGTGGCAGTTTTCAGCGCCAACCTTGATGTTTGAACCCTTTGTAGCTTCAAGAGCTGCGAAAAGGTCGATATAAGGAACGCAAACAACAACATCACAATCAGCATCTGCTACGAGAGGCTTGATTTCGTTGATAAGAGCTGTTGTTTCAGCAGGAGTTTTGTTCATTTTCCAGTTACCTGCGATAACTGCTTTACGAAGTGATTTGTTCATTTTGTTACGTCCTTTCGATTATTTGTTGTTAAGAGCTACGATGCCCGGAAGCTCCTTGCCCTCAAGGAATTCAAGAGAAGCGCCGCCGCCTGTTGAAATGTGAGACATCTTGTCAGCGAAGCCGAGCTTCTGAACAGCAGCAGCAGAGTCACCGCCGCCGATGATTGAGATAGCACCTGACTCAGCAACAGCAGTTGCAACTGCGATTGTACCCTGAGCAAAGTTCTCCCACTCTGAAACACCCATAGGTCCGTTCCAGATAACTGTACCGCTACCCTTGATAGCATTTGCGAAGAGCTCCTGTGTCTTAGGACCGATGTCAAGACCCATCCAGCCTTCAGGAATTTCGTCGCTGTTGATTACCATTGCCTCTGTGTCAGGAGCATATTCCTTACCAACCTTATTGTCAACGGGGATAAGGAAGTTAACGCCCTTAGCCTTAGCAGTTTCCATCATATTCTTTGCATCTTCAACACGGTCTTCTTCAAGAAGAGATGTGCCGATGTTGTAGCCGAGTGACTTCATAAATGTGTAAGCCATACCGCCACCAACGATGATTGTATCGCACTTGTCAAGAAGGTTTGTGATAACGCCGATCTTGTCAGAAACCTTTGCACCGCCGAGGATAGCAACGAGGGGACGCTTCGGATTAGCGAGAGCACCGCCGATGAAGTTGATTTCCTTCTGGATGAGGTAACCGCAAGCAGCAGGGATATAATCTGCAACGCCTGTTGTTGAGCTGTGAGCTCTGTGAGCTGAGCCAAATGCATCGTTAACATAAAGGTCAGCAAGGTCGGCGAGCTTCTTTGAGAATTCAGGATCGTTTTTTGTCTCTTCCTTATGGAAACGAACATTTTCGATGATCATAACATCGCCGTCATTAAGAGAAGCAGCGAGTGACTGAGCGCTTTCGCCAACTACATCTGTTGCCATCTTAACTTCCTTACCGAGGAGCTCAGAAAGACGAACTGCAACGGGAGCGAGAGAAAACTCAGGCTTGAATTCACCCTTAGGTCTGCCGAGGTGAGAGCAAAGAATAACCTTTGCATTGTTGTCGATAAGATACTTAATTGTGGGGAGTGAAGCAACAATTCTCTTGTCGCTTGTGATAACGCCGTCCTTGAGAGGTACATTGAAGTCGCAACGAACGAGGACTCTCTTGCCGCTAACCTCAAGATCTTCAACGGTCTTCTTGTTAAGTGCGTCCATTATTTTCATCCTTTCAAAATAAATACATAGAATTAAAGTAAGCCTATGCTTAATTTTTTACAGATAGTATTTTATAACAAAAAGGGAAATTTTGCAAGTAAATTTATGTCAAAAAATTAACATTTATCAGTATATACATAATTTGTCTGAAAAACGCCTGATTATGCACGATTTTGTGCAATTTGGAGTTAAATATATGTTGTCCTGACGGGTACCGAAGCCGAGCGAAATCGCTTTGTTGCTTTTTTCTTTTTTGGTGATATAATTATAGATAAAGATTAAAGCTCTTTCGGGAGGTTTTTGATATGAAAAGATTTCTCAGTGTTTTTATACTTTTGTCTGTAATACTTTCGGTTATGCCGATGACCTTGGTTTCGGTTGCAGCCGAAGAGTATGATGAAGCTCTGCAACCGGGCAGCATGGGTTATGTAAAGCCGGTCTTTTATGATGAATACGGAAATGTCGTTGAGACAGGCGGCAGACTTAGGCCGGACACAACCTTCAGCACTATGAGCGAGTCAACGCTTCCTTCCTCATATGATGCCCGCGCGGAAGGTCTGGTCACATCCGTCAAAGGTCAGGGCGCTTCAAGTAATTGTTGGGCGTTTGCGGCTGTAAGCGTTCTCGAAACAAACAGCATTGTTAACGGCTATACTAAACTCGGCTCAACGGATTTTTCTGAGCCTCACCTTGCCTGGTTTGCGGTCAATACGAAAAGCTCGGATGCAAACGACCCGAATTACGGCGAGGGCGATACCGGCGATGCGTACAATACGGGCGGTTATCAGCAAATGGTTGCAGGTGCGCTTTCTCGTTGGGCAGGCATATCGGATGGAAGCAAAGTGTCTTCTGATTATCCGGGGACAACATCACAGCTCTCCAAGTTACCTAAATATACAGATGCGGATAGGTTTGATACAAGTTCAGGCGTTGTAATAAAGTCTATGGAGTATTGTAAAACTGAAGATGAAGTCAAACAGTGGATTCTTGATAACGGAAGTATAACTGCATCATATTATCATCATACTGGTTCTAACGCTTATATAAAGAGTGGTAGTGGTTATGTTGCGTATTGCTACACCGCAGATGATAGTCCGGGAACAAACCATGCAATTGCCGTCGTCGGTTGGGACGATAACTTTGCAGCGAGCAAGTTCAATTCAAGCAACAGACCTGAGGGCAACGGTGCATGGCTTTGTAAAAACAGCTGGGGTTCAGACTGGGGAGCGGATGGATATTTCTGGATTTCATATTACGATAAAACCATTGAAAGCTTTTGCGGGTACACAACACAGCCTGCTGAAAAATTTGATAATAATTATACATACAATGCGGATTGGATGTATGGGATAAGCGGCGACAATTCCAAAAGTGCGACAGTAGCAAATGTTTTCAAAACAAACTACAGGGAGAGCCTTTCGGCTATATCTACATATACTCTGAATGAAGATGTTACTATAAATGTGTCAATATACAAAAATGTTTCGACAACTGAAACTGATGATCCGACAAACGGTGAGATGGCTGAGTCTTTTACTGTTGAAGTGCCGAGAACCGGTTATCACACGATAGAATTGCCTGAAGCAGTTATGCTGGAACACGGATGTGTATTTTCCGTTGTTCTTAATATGTCAGTAGATACGGGAAGTATAGACATAGCTATGGAAGTCGGTGACGATTGCACTTCGACTGAAGGACAGAGCTTTTGTTTAAAATACGGTAAGTGGAATAAAAATGAAGAGTACTATTCTTCAAGATCAGCTAAAAATTATTATATTCAGGCATTCACGAATACAGTTTGTACTCATCCGAACCGTGAAACTGTTACAGCGGTTTATGATGATTGCTATAACCAGGGGTACGAAAGAATTGTATGTACGGACTGCAATGATATTATAAGTGAAATTCTTCTGCCAAAGAAGGCTCATACGCCGGGTGAATGGACAACTGTAACTGAAGCGACCTGTACTGAAACCGGTCTTGAGATTAAAGAGTGTACGGTATGCGGTTGCACAGTGGAAACGCAGAGTATACCTACAATCGCTCACACCCCGGGTGATTGGATAATTGAAAAAGCCGCAAGTTGTACCGTGGCGGGAATTCAGACTAAAAAATGTACCGAATGCAGTCAGATAGTTGAAACACAGGACATTCCCGCAACAGGACACAGTCCGGGTGATTGGGAAGTTAAAATAGCTACAAACTGCTGGAGAGAAGGAACTCTGGCGATATTGTGCCAAACCTGCGGTGTGACGCTTGAATCGCAGAAAATTCCTAAAGTTGAGCACGACTATATCTACAGTGTAGTTACCGGCCCGACTTGTGAGAAAAGCGGTGTCGGAAAATACACCTGCTCTATGTGCAGAGAATATTATGAAGTGAATATTGAACCGACGGGTGAGCATATATATTCTGAGTGGATGCTCATAAAAGAACCGACGGCTACGCAGGACGGTGAAAAGACACACACCTGCACGGGTTGCTCAAAGTCTGAGACAGAAATCATAAAGGCAACGGGCTTTGAAGTGAAGTCAGGTGTGACGGTTGATTACCTTACAGGTATTATAAGCGGAATCAGAGCAGGTGACGATTCTCTTGAAGCGTATTTTGAGCTTGCCGATGAAGGATATTCGTGGTCGTATGAAAATTCAGGCAGACTCGGCTCCGGCACAAAGGCACTTCTTATGAACGGTGAAGAGGTTATCGCTGAATACACGATTCTTCTTTACGGCGATGTAAACGGTGACGGTTGGTATGACGGAGAAGATGCGGTTCTCGTAAACTGTCTTGTTGCCAATATGCTCAGTAAAGATAGCCTGGGAGCAATCCGATATATGGCTGCCGATTGCAACCACGACGGAGTGATGGATACCGCTGATATAAAACTTCTCAGGGATGCAGGAATGCTTCTTGCGTCGGTGGATCAGACTCAGACGGCACAGGTTCTTTTCGAATCCTCATCTGTTTATGCAGAATATCTTGATGTTATTGATCAGTCGCCGATGGCTGATGATACCAAGCCGGAAAAAGTTGAGAACAGCTCGGAAGCTGAAACTGAAAAAACAGAAACATTTTTCGACCTTTTGGATATTATAATCGAATTGATGGCAGTGCTTTGGGATATGTTTATCAGAATATGGTGAATAAAGTAAAACGACCGTAATTTTCTTGTCAAAAAATTAACATTTGATATTGACAGTAAAGTAACAAAGGGAGTATAATGTTTTGCAATAAACGCATTTCGGCGTTATTTTGGAGGTAATTCAAATGGCAAGAGTTTATAATTTTTCAGCAGGCCCTTCAATGTTGCCTGAGTCAGTTCTCAAAAAGGCAGCAGAGGAAATGCTTGATTATCAGGGCTGCGGTCATTCAGTAATGGAAATGTCTCACCGTTCAAAGGTTTTTCAGTCAATTATTGACGGCGCACGCGACCTCGTTAAGGAGCTTTATAATGTTCCCGATAATTACAAAATCCTTTTTGTTCATGGCGGTGCATCAACTCAGTTTGCAGCGATTCCTCTCAATTTCCTTAACAAGTCCGGCAAGGCAGATTACATCATCTCAGGCCGTTGGGCAAAGATGGCTTACAACGAAGCAAAAAAATACGGTGATGTTAAAATCGCGGCTTCTTCAGAGGATAAGATGTTCTCTTATATCCCTAAGACAACGCGCGAGAGCTTCCGTCCCGATGCAGACTATGTTTACTACTGTATGAATAACACAATTTATGGTACAAAATACAACTACATTCCCGATACAGGCGATATTCCGCTTGTTTGTGATGTTTCATCATGTTTCTTCTCGGAGCCGCTTGATGTTTCAAAGTTTGGCGTTGTCTACGGCGGCGTACAGAAGAATGTTGCTCCTGCGGGTCTTGCAATCGTAATCGTACGCGAAGATCTTCTCGGCAATGCACGCGATTACACACCGACAATGCTCAATTATCAGACACACGCTGATGCGGAATCACTCTACAATACACCGCCGTGTTATATTATCTATATCTGCAAGCTTGTTCTTGAATGGATCAAGGGCTTCGGCGGTCTTGAAGAGATGAAGGCTCATAATGCTAAGAAGGCAAAGATTCTCTACGATTATCTTGAAACAAGCAAGATGTTCAAGGGCACAGTTGAAAAAGAAGACCGTTCGCTTATGAATGTTCCGTTTGTTACAGGTGATGCTGACCTTGATGCAAAGTTCGTTAAGGAATCGACAGAAGCCGGCTTTATCAACCTGAAGGGACATAAGACTGTTGGCGGTATGAGAGCTTCTATCTACAATGCTATGCCTATCGAGGGCGTTGAAGCGCTTGTAGAGTTTATGAAGAAATTCGAAGATGCAAATTCATAATTTAATAACCATCAGATGTCATTAACTTTGCGGTTAATGGCATCGGTTTTAAGGAGAAATATTTATGTATAACATTCTTACACTTAATAAAATTGCGGCTTGCGGTACAGATAAATTCGATAAAAACCGCTACTCATACGGTGAGAATATCGCAAATCCGACGGCGATAATGGTTCGCTCAGCTTCAATGCACGATATGGAGCTTTCTGAAGAGACGATTGCAATTGCACGCGCAGGTGCGGGTACAAATAACATCCCTGTTGAAGCTTGTGCCGAAAAGGGTGTTGTTGTTTTTAACACACCGGGTGCAAACGCAAATGCTGTTAAGGAGCTTGTAATCTGCGGTATGTTTATGGCTTCACGCCGTGTTCCTGCAGCTCTTGATTGGTGCAAGACTCTTAAGGGTGAGGGCGATGCAGTAGGCAAGCTTGTTGAAAAAGGTAAGTCACAGTTTGCAGGCCCCGAAATTATGGGCAAAACCCTCGGTGTTATCGGTATGGGCGCAATTGGCTTCAAGGTTGCTCAGGCGGCAGAAGCTCTCGGTATGAAAATCGTCGGATATGACCCGTACATTTCAGAGGGAATCAAATCTGCAATGTCTGCGGATATGGTGCTCGTTGACGATATTAATGAAATCTTTATGAAGAGCGATTATATTACAATCCATGTTCCTCTTACTGATTCAACTAAGAACACAGTAAACAAGGATACGCTTGCACTTTGCAAGGACGGTGTAAGAATTCTTAACTTTGCCCGTGGAGGTCTTGTTAATAACGATGACCTTAAGGCAGGTCTTGAAAGCGGAAAGGTTGCGGCATATGTAACAGACTTCCCGTCAGACGATGTTATCGGTGTTGACGGAATTATTGCAATTCCCCACCTCGGCGCATCAACTCCCGAAAGCGAAGATAACTGCGCAATGATGGCTGCAGATGAGCTTATTGCTTATATCGAAAAGGGCGAAATTGTAAATTCAGTCAATATGCCTGCTATGAAGCTTGAGGCTGTCAACGGCGCGCGCACCTGTGTTATTCACAAGGCTGATGCGGCAGACGCAGTCAAAGCAGCGCTCGGCGCAGATGCAAAAACAGCAGTAAGAGGTGCATTTGCCTATTCCGTAGCTGATGTTGACGCTCTTGCGGCAGTTGAAGCAATCAACGGCGTGATCAAGGCAAGAGTTATAAAATAACAAACAAATATAACAACGCCGGGGTTTTCCTCGGCGTTGTTTTTTATGAACGAAATGGTTTGTTTAGTATTTCACAGCTTCATAAACCTGAAGCTTCCGTAATAGCAAAGGTCGAGGATATCGTCGGGAATGTCGCTGTGGATTCTTCTTGAATGGTATGCGGCTTCGGTTAAATTAAAGCCTGAAACAGCCCTTGGTACACCGAGCTGAGCCTGGATTTTTCGGATTTCGTCAATCAGCCTGATTGTTGCAAAGGATGGGTCATCGTCATCTCTAGTAATACCGACTGCCTGTGCGATTTCAAAAAGACCGTTTCGTATTGTGTTTTCTTCATATTCGATAATGTTGGGCAATATCAAGGCGCAGACGGATGCCCTGGGATATCCGAAATCGGCAAAAAATCTGCTGACTCTGCTTAGATATGATTTTTCGATTTCCTTAGAATTCCTATGGGACGCAACAGCAAAATACATCGAATACATCAGTTTTTCAAGAGACGGTATATCGCCCCTGCAGGCAGGAATGATGCTTTTGAATATCCCTGTTGCCGCGTGAATGGCGAGAGATTTTGTGATAATGTTTTCTGTAATAACAAGAGTATCAATTGCATAGGCGAGAGCTGCGAGTGCATCGTAAGCAACTGCCGAGGACGGTATATATTCAATCAGCTTCGGGTCAAGGATAAGTGTTGACGGTGAATGGCGATAGGAATAATAGTCATTGTTTTCAAAGTCTGTCATTGATGAAGCACAGCAGCAGGGTATAGCAGTAAACTCGGCGCCGCTCTCGTGCGAAAGCAACATTCCGCAATCTATGGCTCCTGCAGTGCCGACGGCGATGATGAGATCGGCTTCGTTTGAGAAAAACGCTTCAGAAGCTTTGCTGTAAAGAGCTTCAGGGTTTATATCAAAAACAGTCTGCACATCTGAAGAGCGTTGCAGACACCTGTTTTTTATAAGCTCTACCGTTCCTCTGTTCAGGAGAATTTCGCTGTCGCAGACGATAAGAATTTTTTCGGCGTTTCCCGATGAGAAACGGGTGAGCGCATTTTTTTCAAAAACTATTTTTTGCGGAAGGTAAATTTCGGGCATATGTGTCACTCCTTTTTTCTATTGTCTGCCAAAGGAGCGTTTTTATTACAAAAACTTTGGTTCATTTCCTTGATTTTAAAAATGTGTGGGTATATAATATTGAAGGTCAGGAGGGATATGATGGCTTCACATAATGCACTTGATACATCTAAAAAAATTCTCGTTACGGGTGCGGCGGGTTTTATCGGCTTTCATCTTTGCAAATCGCTTCTCGAAAAGGGCGTTGAGGTGGTAGGCTTTGATAATATAAATGATTACTATGATGTTAATCTTAAATATTCGCGTATTGAAATCCTTGCCCCGTATGAAAGGTTCAGTTTTGTCAGAGGAGATATTGCAGACAAAAGCGCAGTTGATAAGCTTTTTTGCGAAAATAAGTTTGATGTGGTTGTAAATCTTGCGGCTCAGGCAGGTGTAAGGTATTCAATAGACAATCCGCAGGCTTATATAGAATCAAATGTCATAGGCTTTTTCAACATTCTTGAAGCTTGCAGAAACAATCCGGTTGAGCATCTTCTCTATGCTTCTTCAAGCTCTGTTTACGGCAATCAAAAGAAAACTCCGTTTTCAACGGATGACGATGTCAGCAAGCCGATTTCTCTTTATGCCGCAACGAAAAAGTCGAACGAGCTTATGGCATACACTTACAGCCATCTTTATTCAATTCCTTCAACGGGTCTTCGCTTTTTTACGGTTTACGGTCCTTACGGCAGACCTGATATGGCATATTTCGGCTTTACGCAGAAGATTTTGAACGGTGAAAAAATTAAAATTTTTAATAACGGTGATATGTACCGCGATTTTACTTATATCGATGATATCGTAAAGGGAATCGAAAATATGATTTCGAATCCGCCTGAGGCTGATGAAAACGGCGACAGGGCAACGGTATATAACATCGGCAATAATTCACCTGAGAAGCTGATGTATTTCATTGAAACTCTCGAAAATGCTCTGGGCAAAAAGGCAGAGAAGGAGTTTCTGCCGATGCAACCGGGCGATGTTTATCAGACCTATGCTGATGTTACGCCGCTTATTGAAAACTTCGGCTTCAAGCCTTCAACTTCAATTGAAGAGGGACTCGGAAAGTTTGTTGATTGGTATAAAGAATATTATAATATATAATCGGAGGCAATAATTATGAAAAACATTAATTTCGGCACATTTCCGACGATGATAACACCGTTCCACGATGATAACACCGTCGATTATGAAGCAGTAAAAAACATTACAAATTGGTATATTGAAAATGGCTGTACGGGTATCTTTGCTGTATGCCAGTCAAGTGAAATGGTTTATCTTTCACTTGAAGAAAAGGTGAAAATAGCAAGAACTGTTGTTGAAACGGTAAAGGCAAGCGGCAAGGATGTTTCAGTCGTCGCTTCAGGTCACAATTCAGACGATATGGACGCTCAGGTGCGTGAGCTTACAGCTATTGCTCAGACGGGCGTTGACGCTATCGTTTGGGTAAGCAACCGCCTTGACTTGCATAATGACGGCGACGATGTATGGATCAAAAACGCGGAGAAGCTCCTTTCTCAGCTTCCTGAGGATATAGCGATCGGTATTTATGAGTGTCCCTATCCGTATAAGCGACTTCTTACTGAGAAAATCCTCGATTGGTGCATCTCAACGGGAAGATTTACATTTATCAAGGATACCTGCTGTGACCCTGACGAGCTTGACCGCCGTCTTGAACAGATCAAGGGTACATCGATAAGGCTTTATAACGCAAACTCTCAGACTCTTCTTTATACTCTTAAAAACGGAGCTGCAGGTTTTTCGGGAATTATGGCTAACTTCCACCCCGACCTTTATGCCTGGCTCTGCGATAATTACGACAAGGATGAGAAGAAAGCTCAGACAGTGCAGAATTTCCTTTGCCTTTGCGCTTTCCTTGAAGCTCTTGCTTATCCGCAGACAGCGAAGTATCATATGAATAAGGTCGGAGTTCCGATGAGCCTCTGGTCACGCTCCTGCGACAGTAAGAAATTTACAAAGTATCAGAGAATGATAATTGATGACCTTATGATTGCTGAGGAAGAGGTAAGAAGCCTTATAAAATAAGTAAAAGAGCAGGTCGTTTTGAACTGCTCTTTTTAACAGATATACGCTATTTGATTCTTGAAACTAATTGGCAGGTTACATAGATGTTTTCTATCTTTTTCGCCATTGCGCCGCTCTCAGTTGTTATAATCGTTTGAGTTTCAGATGGCGTTATATTAAGTTTGAATATAATCGCGTCCTGACCGACTAC
>JAGAVE010000052.1 GCA_017942105.1 Clostridia bacterium
GTCAAGCTGAAGATCGCTGACTTTCTGCCTGATTTTCTCCTCAAGCTCTCCTGCGCCGACAAGAAGCAGAACCGCGTTTTTATTTTTCTCGTTTATCTCTTTGAATATATCGATCAGAAATGTATGATTTTTCTGCGAATTAAACCTTCCGACATGGCAGACAACAAACTTACCTCCGAGTTCAAGCCTTTTACGCACTTCTTCGGCTTTCTGCTCGTCCCACGAAAATCTGCGAGCATCAACAGCGTTGTTCATCATAACGAAACGGTCACTGTTTTCCTTGCCAAAAAGCCAGTCACCTGCCTCAATACCGCAGATAAACATATGATCCACATACTTTCTGATTTTATGCTTGAAATAGTTACGGACAATATCCTTCACCTTTTCAATAAAGGTTTCATCACTGAAGTGAGGCGCATTGTGCGCGTGGCAGACGGTGCATTTTATGCCCCTTGACTTCGCTTCTTTAAAAACATAGTAACCAAGCTCGGACATATGCGAATGAATAATGGAATACTCCTCATGCTCGTCAAAAAACTCGGCAATCTTCGCCTTGTACTCTCTGAAATAACCTGGTTGCACGGGAGGCATGCGGTAAATTTTACCTCCGAGAGCCTCAATCTCATCGTCATAGGCACCCCGTTCCTCACGATGCACCATAAAATCAAACTGCACCTTTGTACGGTCAATGTTGCGATAATAATTCATAACCATGGTTTCCGCTCCGCCACGGTTCATAATTGTAAAAAGATTCAGTATTCTGACAGGGTCGCTCATAATAACTCTCCCTTCAGAGTTGTTTAATGGCTTAATTATACAATTTTGTTCTCGTTTTGTAAAGAGAAGCTATAAAACAATCAATCTCCCATCAAAAGACAGGAGATTATTTTTGAATATTTTCTTCGGGTGATTTTTCAAAAACGATTATATCTTCAACTCTGCAATTTAGAATAAGACATAGGTCATTGAGCTTCTGCGTGGTTATTCCTCTGCCGTTTCTTATTCTGTCAATGGTTGCACTGCTTATGCCGTATTTATTGATAAGCCTATATGTGCTCTCTCCTCGTTCTTTCATAGTTTCCCAAAAAGGATCGTATTTTATCATTTCAATCACCATAATAATGGTACTTTGAGTTTCTCCTCTTGACAATGGTCATAAATATGACTATAATCATTCTATGAACGGAGGTGAAAACTATGCCATGTAAAGATTGTAAATACTTTGACGAAAACGATAACTGGGGTTATAAAGGATACTGTTCATATTATCGAAAATATTACGACCCTGATGACAAAATCTGTAGCCATTATTCAGCAGGTGACAGTGGCGGGTGTTTTTTAACTACTGCTTGCTGTGCACACAAGAATATGCCTGACGATTGTTATGAGCTTAGTATGTTAAGGAAATACCGCGACTCTTTTCTGAAATCGACACCCGAAGGCAAAAAACTTGTTGACGAATATTATGAAATTGCACCCAAACTTGTCGAAAAAATAAATCAAAGCGAAAACAAAGACAAGGTTTATGATTTCATATACTCTGAGATTGTTCAGTGCGTTTCTATGATTGAACAAGGCAAAAATGATGAGGTCTGTGAAAAATATAAGGCATTGGTATTCAGTTTAAAAGATCAATATTTCGTTTAAGGAGAATTAAAATGGGATTTTTGAAAAAAATATTAAGCAACCTAGCCAATTCCGATGACGAATTCATTAATTTAGTTAAAGCTAATGAAAATGGTGAGGCATGGGCAAAACAGGAAATTTCGCGTCTTTATAATAGCGGCGACCAAACATTTCTTCCTCGTTATCATCGAGCTTGTGCCGTTATTTATAAAGAAGGTGCTATGAACGGAGACAGAACAGCTATTCTCAAATACGCACGAGGTCTTGCGTGGAGCGGAAACGAAAACGAAAGCGTGGCGTGGTACAGAAAGTTAACTGACCATGGTGATACCGACGCAATGTTGGAGCTCGCATTCGAGTATTGTGAGTTTGGCGGTCTTCCAACCAATCCGCAAGCAGAAAATTTTTGGATTCGAAAAGCTGCAGAAGCAGGTAACGCTGAAGCTCAATACAAACTCGGTCTAGAGTGTTTATGCGACGGCAATCGTCAAGAATCCGCTATGTGGTATAAAAAATCCGCTGAGCAAGGAAACCCTGACGGTAAAGCTGGTTATGCCAAAGTGCTTACTGATAAGCTATATGAACATCTTATGCAGTTCAAGAAAAACAACATCAGCATTCAAGAAAAAGAATCCTTAGCTGAAGAAATAGTCAATCTCAATGCTATCATCGAAGATTTACTCATCGACGCTTTAAATGAAAGTGAATTAGAAAGTACAGTACAAACCGCATATACAGATTTAGCTATGCTTTATCTGAGGGATATATCCCCCATTATATCTCCCCACCCCTATCGTGCCGCCTTTTTTGATTATATGGCATACTACTATTTTGAATTAGAGTTTTCTTTCAAAAGAATGAAGGAAATCATTCAGAAATATAACCTTCAAGTTAATAATGCAACTTTACAAGAATGGCAAACCTTAACAATTGACGAATGGGCTTCTAAATACGGTATAGAAATATAAAAAAATAGCCTCGCGCAATTTGCGCGAGGCTTGATCTTTGTTAACTTTATTACATAAGGCTCTGGTAAAGAGCTGTGATTTCTTCAACGCTTGTGTCGCGCGGATTGCCGGGACGGCAAGCATCGTCAAATGCTGACTGTGCAAGGAACGGGATATCCTCTGCCTTAACGATTTCCTTAAGGTCTGCCGGGATACCAACATCTGCTGAGAGCTTCTTAACAGCGTCTACTGCTGCCTTACGATACTCTTCAACGCTCATATTCTCTGTTCCTTCAACGCCCATTGCCTTTGCAATGTCTCTGTACTTCTCGCCTGTTTCGGGAGCGTTATACTCCATAATGGTCGGAAGGAGGATAGCGTTTGCAACGCCGTGAGGTGTATCGTAGAGAGCGCCGAGAGGATGAGCCATTGAATGAACGATGCCGAGGCCGACATTTGAGAAGCCCATACCTGCTACATACTGACCGAGAGCCATACCCTCTCTGCCTTCGTCTGTGTTTTCAACAGCACCGCGAAGGCTCTTTGCGATAATTTCGATAGCCTTGATATGGAACATATCCGAAAGCTCCCATGCACCCTTTGTGATGTAGCCTTCGATTGCGTGTGTAAGAGCGTCCATACCTGTTGCTGCTGTGAGACCCTTCGGCATTGAAGCCATCATATCGGGGTCAACAACTGCTACTACGGGAATATCGTGAACATCAACGCAAACCATCTTACGGTTCTTTTCAGCGTCTGTGATAACATAGTTGATTGTTACCTCAGCAGCCGTTCCTGCTGTTGTCGGAACTGCAATGATGGGAACGCACTTATTCTTAGTCGGAGCAACGCCCTCAAGAGAACGGACATCTGCAAACTCAGGGTTTGTGATGATGATGCCGATTGCCTTTGCCGTATCCATTGAAGAGCCGCCGCCGATTGCAACAATACAATCTGCGCCTGCTGCCTTATAAGCTTCAACGCCTGCCTGAACATTTTCAATTGTCGGGTTCGGCTTGATTTCGCTGAACATTGCATATTCGATACCTGCAGCTTCAAGGACATCCGTTACCTTCTTTGAAACGCCGAACTTAATAAGATCGGGGTCTGAAGCAACAAAAGCCTTCTTGAATCCGCGAGCCTTGATTTCGTCGGGAATAGCGTTGATAGCGCCCTTGCCATGGTATGATGTTTCGTTAAGTACAAATCTGTTCATTGGTTATCATTCTCCTTTTGCCGTCTGACGGCTGATTTACGAATATATTATAATACTTCCCGTTGCAAAATTCCATTGACAAATTGTTAACAATGCGTATAGTTTTTATGGTTATTTTGCTGATTTTTATTAAGGTTTATTTTTATACACCACATCTTGTAGCTTTCAAAAATCCAACACCTAAAACACAAATTTTTTATCCCGAAAGATGACGAAAAAAGCTTGACTTTATTCACTTTTATATGTATAATATCAAGGCTGTGGAATTTTCAACACAGCATCCTTGCCACTTCGGTGGCCAAAAGACCAGAAGGAGGTGCTTTTAGAATGGCAGTAGGTAACTATGAGGCAATGCTCGTTTTCTCCGTTAAGGAGAGTGAAGACGCAGCTAAGGCTCTCGTTGAGAAGTTCAAGGCTCTCGTTGAGAAGAACGGTACTGTTGAAAGCGTAGATGAGTGGGGCAAGAGAAAGCTCGCTTATGCTATCGACTACGAAACAGAAGGCTATTACGCTCTCTTCAACTTCAGCTCAGAGCCGGAGTTCCCCGCAGAGCTCAGCCGTGTTCTTAACATTACAGACGGCGTGCTTCGTTCACTTATAATTAAGAAATAAGGGAGGAAGCGACATGATTAACAATGTTGTATTGATGGGTAGACTTGTCGCAACTCCTGAGTTGCGAAATACCCAGACAGGTGTTGCCGTAACATCATTCACCCTCGCAGTTGAGCGTTCATTCGCTCGTGCAGGCGAGCAGAGACAGGCTGATTTCATCGATTGCGTTGCATGGAGAAATACCGCTGAATTTATTTCAAAGTATTTTCAGAAGGGCTCTATGATCGCCGTAACCGGTTCAATTCAGACCCGCTCTTATGATGATAAAAACGGTAACAAGAGAAAGGCGACGGAAATTCTCGTTGACCAGGCAAGCTTCTGCGGCTCAAAAGCAGAAACAGGCTCTTCAGGTTATTCAGCTCCGTCCGCTATGCCTGCAGCTCCGTCATTCGCTACGGCAACTGAGAGCGATTTCGAGGAGATTACGGGCGACGATGATTTGCCGTTCTGAGTAAATCATCCCCAAAATAATTAGGAGGTATTTCGAAATGGCTTATGATAAGAACAACGGCCGTCCGAACAGAAAGGGCCGTAAAAAGGTTTGTTCATTCTGCGTTGATAAGGTAGAAGCAATCGACTACAAGGATATCAACAAGCTCAACAAGTACACTTCAGACAGAGGCAAGATCCTTCCTCGTCGTGTTACAGGTACTTGCGCAAAGCATCAGAGAGAGCTTACAACAGCTATCAAGCGTGCTCGTCACGTAGCTCTTATGCCTTACACAGCAGACTGATTGAATTAACAATAATCACGCCGCAGTTTCTTCGGATTCTGCGGTGTTTTTCTTTGTCCACGCGTCAAAGATTGACATTTACCTGTATTTTTTGTATAATTTTCGTATTATGTTCAGGAGAGGTTTTAATATGATAGAAAGCATCAAATCAGTTTTTTTCGCGGCATATAATTGGTTTTCGAATGTCGTTGACTTCACAAATAATGCGCTTTACACTTACATTCTTATAATACTTCTCGTTCTTGCCGGTCTTTACTTTACGGTGAGAACGCGTTTTGCTCCGTTCCGTCTTTTCGGCGAGCAGATCCGTTCCGTTATGGAAAAGCCCACAGACGGCAAAAATGTTTCTTCGTTCCAGGCTTTGATGGTTTCAACAGCATCCCGAGTAGGTACGGGTAACATCGTCGGCGTTTCAACAGCTATCTGCCTCGGCGGCTTCGGCTCGGTTTTCTGGATGTGGGTTATCGCTATTATCGGCAGCGCATCAGCCTTTGTTGAAAGTACGCTTGCTCAGATTTATAAGAAAAAAGGTCCTGACGGATGCTACGGAGGCCCGGCTTACTACATTCAGGGCGCTTTGAAAAACCGTCCTCTTGCAATAGTTTTCTCCGTTCTTCTCATCGCAACATACGGCATTGGCTTCAATATGCTCGCTTCTTACAATCTTCAGTCTACATTTGAAGGATACAGCTTCTATAATGAAAAAACTACTCCGTGGATAATTGGTGCTATCGTTGCCGCTCTTGTTGCCCTCTGCCTTTTCGGCGGCGGCAAAAGGATCGTCAAGATAACGAGCTTCCTTGTTCCCGTTATGGGCGTTGCGTATATCCTCGTTGCTCTCGTTGTAACAATATTGAACGCAAAAACACTCCCATCCGTTCTCAGCAGAATTTTCAGCGAAGCTTTTGATTTCAGCTCAATCTTCGGCGGCTTCACGGGTTCTTGCGTTATGTTTGGAATTAAGAGAGGTCTTTTCAGCAACGAAGCAGGCGTTGGCTCGGCGCCCAATGCTTCAGCCTCTGCAGATGTAAGCCATCCGGCAAAACAGGGTCTCGTTCAGGTTCTTTCTGTTTTTATCGATACAATTCTTATCTGCTCTGCAACGGCATTTCTCTGTATGTGTTCAGGTATTGAGCCGACTGAAAAACTTTCGGGTGCACCGTATGTTCAGGCGGCGCTCAGCGCAAACCTCGGCAAGTTCGGTCCGATATTCATTACTGTTGCAATGATTCTTTTCGCTTTCACAACACTTATCGGCAACCTTTACTATGTTGACAAGGGCATTTACTTCATCAACGGTAAAATTCCGGGCAAGAAATTCACGACCTGCTACAGAATTATAGCTTCTCTTCTCATCCTTCTCGGCGCAGGACTTGAATCAGGTCTTCTCTGGGGTATTTCAGATGTTCTTATGGGTGCGATGACGATTATCAACATTCCCGTTATCATAATCCTCGGCAAATACGCAATCCGCGCTCTCAAGGATTATGAAAAGCAGAAGAAGGCAGGTAAAGATCCCGTCTTCAAGGCATCCAGCATCGACCTCCCTCAGGGAGAGGTTGATTATTGGAAATAAAAACCGGAGTGGTTCGAATGGCGAAAAAGAAAACGGCAACCAGATTTACTCCTGAAGAAAAACGGCGTTCAAGAAAATATCGTTTCTTGTTAGGTTTTTTCATTGTTCTCAATCTCGCATTTTTTCTAACTTTCGATTGGTCGTCAACCTTTCTTATTACTTTATTTTCAAAAACAGAATACTTGTACATCTCTTTCGACTTTTCTGTCCCGTTCGTCCTTTTTATAGTCTTTTTTCTGCTTAATTTTCTTTTTGCTGCTCAGTTGTTCGAAAGTGTTGGTAAAGGAGTTTCAAGCTTTGCCGACTTTATTGCACAGAAAAAACATAAAAACTTGATTCTTATTATCTGTATTTTTATAACTTCTTTTTGTTTGCTGATAAATTATATATGTTCTTTGCCTTGCAGGGTTGTTGCTGATGATACAGGTGTTACGGAGAGCTTCCTGATAAAAAAAGATGAAACTCTTTTTACTTATGATTCCGCTGACCGTGTTAAGGTTTATGTTGAGGAAGAATACGGTTACAACATCGGTTCAGGCACTACACATCATGTTTATGTCGCCGTCTCCGAAAACAAGCAAACCTATGTCTTTAATTCTGAGGGCTTTAACAGAGACCATAAAAGGATTCTGGATTTTTTGGAAAACTTTGATAAGGAAATCATCACGGCTGACAAAACAAATCTGGAAAAAATCATAACCAAAAATGCTGAACAGCAGCTTATTCTTGAACAAATTTTCGATACATACACCTAAAAACTAAGCAGAGAGAAATCGCTGCTTCAGACTGTCGATAAACCCGCATAAGCATATATGCAGATATTATCGATATAAAAAGTTGAAAAATATAAAAACAAAAACAGTATTAAAAGTGGGTGATACATCGAATATCACCCACTTTGCATATATTTGCCATTTTTTCACCCTCTCGAAGTACCTTTGTACATCTTCGGAGTTCAAAAATGTCATTCTGCAGATTTCTCGGCAGTCTCCCAGCTTGTCGAAAAATACCTTTTCGACAAGCTGAAGCAGAGAGAAATCGCTGCTTTTTTTATTCACAAATAACTCTTTTATTTTTCATAAATATAGTGTATAATGCAGATATAATCTTTAAAGGAGATTTGTTTATGAAAAAGAATATTCTCGTTACCGGTGGCGCAGGTTTCATCGGAAGCAATTTCATTTATTATATGCAGAGAAAGCACCCTGACTACCGTCTTGTGTGCCTCGATGCGCTCACCTATGCAGGAAATCTTTACACTCTTGACGATGCAAGAAAGGGCGATTTCCGTTTCGTTCTCGGTGATATTACAGACCGCAAGCTTGTCTTTGACCTCTGCGAGGAGGAGAAGTTTGATGTAATCATCAACTTTGCGGCTGAGAGCCATGTTGACCGTTCGATTGAAAACCCTGAGGTTTTCCTTAAAACCAACATTCTCGGCACTCAAGTGCTTCTTGATGCTTGTAACAAATACGGCATTCCCCGCTACCATCAGGTTTCAACAGACGAGGTTTACGGCGACCTTCCTCTTGACCGCCCTGACCTCTTCTTTACAGAGGACACTCCGATTCATACATCATCGCCCTACTCTGCAAGTAAGGCTTCGGCAGATCTTCTCGTAATGGCTTATCACCGTACATTCGGCACACCCGTTACGATTTCCCGCTGCTCCAACAACTACGGCCCGTATCAGTTCCCCGAGAAGCTCATTCCCGTTATGATTGCAAAAGCTCTTGCTGATGAAAAGCTTCCCGTTTACGGCGAAGGTCTCAATGTCCGCGATTGGCTCTATGTTGACGATCACTGCAAGGCGATTGATATGATCGTTGAAAACGGCAAAATCGGTGAAGTTTATAACATCGGCGGTCACAACGAAAAGGCAAACATCGATGTCGTTAAGACCATTCTCAAAGCCGTCGGCAAGGATGAAAGCCTTATCACATTTGTAAAAGACCGTCCCGGTCACGATATGCGTTATGCTATCGACCCTGCTAAAATCCATGCAGAGCTTGGCTGGGAGCCTGAGACACTCTTTAACGAAGGTATTCAGAAAACTATTGAATGGTATCTTTCAAACCGCGAATGGTGGGAGAAAATCCTCAGCGGTGAATATATGAATTACAGAGGTTGATTGTATGAAAAAAATCATTGCGCTTGTTCTCTGCGTCGTTGTTTCAGCTTCAATCTTTACTGCCTGCGGCAAAAAAGAGGGCGATGAAGGAAAAGCAACAACACTTGCAACAACTCCCGGCAAAGAATCTGAAATCACGCTTTATAACGAAGTTATCAGCTTTGAATTCAAAAAAGAAGAAGATGCTATTGAAGAAAAGCCAACCTTCCGTGAAGACGGCTTCAAGGTGACCAAGGAAAATACAAAATACAAATCAAAGCTGACCAAGAGCGATGTACTCAACATTGCTTACGAGGAAGTAACGGTCGAATATAATACCGTTAAAAGGTATTATGACAAGACACGAGGCATCTGGAAGGTCGAATTCCTTGACATGACAGAAACTGAGACAAACAAGGAAATCACCCGTGAATTCAAGCTTAAAGAAGCCGTTTACATTGACGAAGAAGGATATACACTTTACGCATACACAGAATAAGCTATGAATATTATTGCAAAAGTGCAAACGGATTTTCCAACCAAATTCGGCATACCCCGTCAGAGTGGAATCGTCGAAGAGCTGAAAGGTAAAATTATTTTTGAGCCAAAATACAGGAGTGCCGATTTCGTTCGCGGGCTGGAAAGCTTCTCTCACATCTGGCTTATATGGGAATTTGCAACGGGTGAAAACTTCTCGCCGACGGTGCGTCCCCCTAAGCTCGGCGGCAATACAAGGGTTGGCGTTTTTGCCTCCCGTTCCCCTTTCAGACCAAATCCTATCGGTCTTTCCTGCGTAAAGCTCGAAAAGATTGAATTCAGCGAAAAGCTCGGCCCGATTCTTCACATCGCAGGCGCAGACCTTATGGACAAAACTTCGATTTTTGACATCAAACCTTATGTCCCCTATGCCGATTGTCACACGGATGCTTCGGGAGGTTTTTCAAAAGACGGAAGCAGTATGCTTCTGAATGTCACTGACCCCAATGAGCTTCTCTCGCTTATCCCGAAAGAAAAGCAAGCGGCTCTGCTTCGTGTTCTGGAGCTTGACCCGAGGCCGGCATATCAGGACGATGAAAACAGAGTTTACGGATTCGGCTTTGCAGGATTCGAAATCAAATTCACCGTCAGCAACAAAACGCTGACCGTCCGTAAAATTGAAAAAAACATATAAAAAGCAAAAAAGGAACGATTCAACACCGTTCCTTTTTCTTTTGCTTTTTAATGCCGTCTTCTGAATTAATAATGCAGAACTCCGCAGTCACAATACTGCTGAATGTCAAAAATTCTGAAAAACAAGTTTATAATCTTCCAAAAGATTCCTATAAACCAGCCGTCGTTGTGACACATATGCTCGCAGGAATCAACACCGTTCATTTTTTCTTCAAGCGCGCCAATAGCTTCTGCAACATCTGCCGCAGAATCGTGGTCAGCTTCCTTAATCGCCTCAAGCTCAGCTTTTACGATTGCGATAATAGCCTTATACTTATCATCGCCGTGTGTCTTTTCAAACTGCTCAATTTTTGCTTCGATTTCAGCAAAGTCAGGCTTTATGTATGTACCGTCAGCAATCCCTGCTTCCAATTCATCGCATATTTTGTTGAAAGCCTCTTCAAGTCCGTCAAGAATATATTGCTCATCCTCGCAATAATTGTTTCTGAGCCATTCGCCGCCAAGATGCTCATCAAGTATCTCCTGCTGCTTTTCTGTTAAGTATTCTATTGCGGCATCGTTCAATTCGTTATTCATAATTATCTGCTGATAACGAGAGTACGCCTCATCATATCCGCTATAATCAGCTTTTTTCGCTCCGCAGATACATTCATCAACTTCAAACTTATGGCTGTGAGTATCAACAAGCTTTATTCTGCCATCGCCGTCAGGGTTTCCGTACTGCTCTGCAGTAATATTTCCGCCGAGCGTTTCCGTGAAATACTTTATAAGCATTTCAGAGTCGCAGAGTAAGCCCTCATCCTGAACAACGGTTGCGCCATCAAGCATTGTAAGTCCATCGCCGCCCTGCGTAAGCACATAGGCGCTACCCGCAAGAATATATGTTTTTTCAAGGTCAACAGGTACTCCGCCGACATAAACATTTTGAACCCTGCGCATCATTGTTTCTTCAACTTTAATAAAGTTACCAAGCTGGTCGCAGACAATCGGGGATTCGCTGTAAGTATGAATTTCAAATGTTACACCCGAAACCTGGAAGAAGCCACCTGACGGTTCAGGGCACTCACGGGCACCGTGTTCAAGAACATCAACAAGCTGCTGACCCGTAACCTCGATAACGCACATAGAATTATTCCACGGGTTTATATTCATAAGATCTATTCTGGAAACCGAGCCGATGGCAATTTCATTGCGCACTCCGCCGCCATTGCAGATTGCAACATCCGCACCCGTTACAGCACGGTAAGCATCGGCAACAAAGTTGCCCGCATTTGTTTCTCTTTTTCGTACCGCCCAGCTATTGTCCTCATCAAGCGCAACGAGCTCTGCCTCTGATGAACCGATGCTGTCATAAAGATATGCAACCTCGTCATTATACCCGTCAACCTTTTCCTTTACGGTGTTATAGGCTGACTGCGCCTGAGACGACATTGTTTCAACAACAACATCGTCGGGATTGATGAGTTCAAAATCGGCCTCACTGCCGCTGATTTTAAGAACTCCGAAGCTGCTGAGCTGATATCCCGTTGAGGTGCGGATAACATCCTCACCGTTTTCGTTTTTGTATGTTTCAGACTCAACCGTTTCATGCGAATGAGCATCGATATAATAATCAATTCCGCTTGTGTTGGCAATGATATCTGAGGTTTTCCAACCATCAGTTATTCCAAGCACACCCGTGTGACCGACAGCGATAACAATATCTGCACCGTCGGCAACCGCGCCGTTAACGCTTTTCTGAACACTGCTATAAAGATCTTCGTTTGTCATACCGTCAGGAAATGAGGGGAAGCCGTATATAAAATTGCCGCCCTCATCCTTAAAATATTCAGGAGTCGATTTAGTTATGGTTTCGGGAGTTGAAACTCCGACGAACGCCACCTGATATGCGCCGAAATCCTCTATTGCATAGGGAGCAAAAACGGGAGAGATTGACGAAAGATTATAAAAATTCGAGCTTATGTATTCATATTCCGCTTCATTCTGTGCAAGGTCAAGGAAGGCATTCATTCCATAGTCAAATTCGTGGTTGCCGGGCACAGCGTAATCATAGCCGACCGTGTTCATAATGTCAACTATCGCCTCGCCCTCGGTAAGAGCGCCGATAACCTCACCCTGAATCGCATCGCCTGCATCGACGATTATAACCTCATAACCCTCTTCAATAAGCTTTGCCTCATATGCGGCGATGACGGGATAATCATCAATAGCACAATGAACATCGTTTGTATAAATAACCGCCACGCCGAACGCTTCTTTCGCAGATGCAGCTACAGATGTTGCCGCAAAAAGAATCGTTAGCGCAAGCAATACGCTTATCAAATTATTGGTCTTTTTCATAAAAGGGCCTCCTTTTATATAAAGATAATTTTAATATATATTTAAAGCCTTCCGGCTTGATTCCCTCTCCGTGACCTCCTTTGAAAAGGAGGTGGATTTTGACGAAGTCAAAAGACGGAGGATTGATTTGTTTTTCCCAATCCTCAGTCACTTCGTGACAGGCTCCTTTGCAAAAGGAGCCTGTTGTCATTATTCCATATTCAGCAGGTCAACATAATCCCTGAACTCTTTGAAAATGCGGTTACCCATACTTCTGTAATCCATCGCGAGTGCCTTTTCGATTTTTCTTTTCCGTACTTCTTCAGGCACATTGTAGATCATCATTATGGTATTCAGCGCACCCGTTATACGCGTTTCAAGGTGAACGGTTTCGTCTATTGCATTGAGCGTTGCATATTCAATACCCGAAACGAGTGTTTCAGCCTCACGGAACTGCTCATCTGTCCAGTCAGGGCAATACCCCGCGAAAACCTCCTTAGCTCGCTGAGTATCGTTTTTCTGAATGATTGCAAGGCAAACGGGACTTTGATAGGTCGAAACGAAGAAGTCCTTTGCAACCTTGTTCTGCTCGCAAGCCGATGCCATAGTCATGAGCTCAAAGCACAGCGCAAGCAACGAGCTGATACCGTCGTCCGCCTCCTCGCCCATAAGCTTCCATTGGAATTTACAGAGCATTTCAACAAGCTCGGCAAGAATATGCTCCTTCGACGGAAAATGGAAGGTAAAATTTCCTTTGCTGATGCCCAACTCGTCGCTTACCATTTTGACCGATGTTTCCGTATAACCCTTTTCAAGAAACATATGCGTCGCAACGCGGATTATTTTATGTTTGGTGTTTTCCTTAGTTTTCTTCGTCATAATTCCTCCTTGAAAAAGAAATTTATCAGGGGCTTTTTAATAAATCTTATCTGATACCGTTTCCCCGATGCACCTGAATGCATCGGGGATGTGTATTATAATGACTATTAAACCGATTCTATATAGTAGCCGCAATATGTCCAGGTGTTCTGTGAACGGATATAGACTTCGATTATATTTTCTCCGCTTTCGTTAATCCATACCTTACCCGTAAATAAGAGTATACCGTCCTCAATCACTTCTGCGCCGTCAGCATAGTATGTTGTAGTTGTTCCGTTAGGCATCTTAAATCTGACTCCCTGAACATCTGCGCCCACAGCAATCATTACAGTTGCAGGACCTTTCTGCTTTACATCTTCCACATAGATCTGGTAAATATTCGTATCATATACAGGCTCTGCAAATTCAAGCGTGAAATCATAAGTATTCTTTTCCCACTTATAATCTGCTCCGTCAATATACTTTGCACGCATCTTTACCTTCGGACCGATAAGGTTTGTATATATCGACCATACCTCATAAGCCGCCGTTCGGTCAAGAGAGCTTACCTCGTTTCCGTCTGCATCGTATGCCGTGATTGTGACATTCTTATTATTTCTGTCATAGGTTCTTGTACCGCCGTCTTCCTCGATGAACTGAATCATCGTCGGTCTGCCGTCTACCGTTACCGTGAAGGTGTTATGAGTATCGGCTGACGGTGTGTATGCAACCTTGAAGATTTTGGTTGCAGACTCTGCAACTTTTACATAGCGATCAATTGCCGTTGCATCGTCAGCGACATCGAGCCCGTTGCCGAGTTCATCATAAAAAGCGTAACCAAGAGCAAGGATATCATTAGCTTTTCCGTTATTAGCGAGTTTCAGTCCGTTCGGGAATTCGCCGCCTGAAAAATAAGCAGAACCATCATTAAGGATATCGATGTTACCGTTTATTTCCCCTCCATACACATACAAGTTGCCATAATTATAAATCGTTGGACTGTTTTCGCCGTTGTTTGCCAGCGATCCACCATAAATATAGACTACGCCCATTTTTCCATTACGTATCGCCGCTACAGATTCAACTTCAACCTCTCCGTCGATAAAATTGAGAGTACCATCATTTGAAATGCCCATATCGCTCTTTATCTTGCCGGACTCTATGGTGAGCTTGCCGAAATTAATAATTGCCGTCGCGTACTCTGCGGTAGTCTGAACAGTTCCGCCTTCGCCGCTGTCTTTGATTGTTATATCTGCATTTTCGCCGGTTTGTAACACGCGGTCAGTTTCTTTAAGCAATGTTTTTCCGTTAAGGTCAAGCGTAAACCTGCAGGAATTTGCAAAGA
>JAGAVE010000053.1 GCA_017942105.1 Clostridia bacterium
ACCATCAGCTATCGCTGTTGCAGGAATATTTACCGGAACAATCATTGCAAAAGGGGAGAGTAGCCTGTATTTTAGTGCAGTAGAATACATATTAAAGCTTATTATAAAACCGGATAATCAATCGAATTATGCAGGGTTGATAATGTCGCTTTTGATTCCTACGGTGTTTGCAGTTGTAATATTTTTCAACGGGCTATCCGTATACGGAAACATTACCGTTAACCTGATCCCGTTTGTATATGGAATGATATCCGGTCTTGTTACTTACCATTTGTTCAATTCTTACACTTTAAAGGGTCTTGGTTATATAGTAATTATGTTTCTTCCGTATGCCGTATTGTCCTTGTTTGCATTAATTCTTATGACTGCAGAAAGCATAGATATGTCACAAGTGCTTCTAAAAAAATTAAGCAGATCTAAAAGAATAAGCGATTACAGTTTCAGTAATTACTACAAAAATTGCCTTAAAAACTACATTTATATTATAATTGCAGCTTTGATTAAAACCGTACTTGACAGTTTATTTGCTGATTTATTTGTTTTTTAACGCTTTGTTTAACGGATTTGAATCAACCGCATCCTTTAGCTGAGCATCAACAATGTGAGTATAAATCTCTGTTGTCGATAAATTCTCGTGACCTAAAATTTCTTTAATCAGCAGAACATCAACATTGCCTTGTTGATACATAAGCGTAGCGGCTGTATGCCTTAATTTATGAGTTGAAAAGCCCTGATCGCCGAGACCGGCTTTATCCAGAAAAGTCTTGACAATATGCTGAACTGTTTTAGGACTGATTCTTGAAAGCCTGCTGCTTAGGAACAGGGCATTCTTATCCTTAACACCTTCAACGGGACGAACCTTCAAATAATCTTTAACAGCGTTTAAGCACATATCATTTAGATAAACAATTCGTTCTTTATTTCCTTTACCTGTGATTCGCATTGAATTATCTGAACGAATATCACCATAGTTAAGATTAACCAATTCAGAAAGTCTGAGCCCACAATTAAGAAAAAGAGTAATAATGCAATAATCACGCTCCTTAAACTTACCGTCAATTGAATTGAGAAGATTGATGCTTTCTTCAAGAGTTAAGTATTTAGGCAAGGATTTTTTCATTTTAGGTGATTCAAGCTCTTGCATAGGATTTTCGTCAATTTGTTTAGTATTAACAGACATATATTTAAAATATGCCCTTAATGCAGATGCTTTGCGAGCACGAGAAGCAGCGTCATTATTTCTTTCAGTTCTGCAGTAAGCTAAAAATGCATAAGCATCCTGTATGGAAACAGTTTCTATTAAGTCAAGTCCGATTGATGAAATGTCGATTAAATCAAAACTGGAAGACTTATCGACTTTTTGCCTGTATAATAATAAAAACTTAAAAAACAGTCTTAAGTCAGATGCGTATTCCAAAACTGTAAGTTCAGATTTATTTTTAACCACACTCAAATAGTTTAAAAACTCGACTACCGACAGGGGTAGTGTCTTAAATTCTTCTTTATGCATATGAATAATACCTCTAAAATTTTATTCTCAATTATACAAAATAAATATTTTGTATAATTGAGGGGAGTTTAAATAAAAATTTACTGATATTTTTGATACAAAGCTTAACAATGCTCATAAACAGGGATAATTCCGCCTATATCAATCAGAGGCCCTTCAGTCAACTCTATATAGTTTACATTATACTTATGCAGAAAAGCTCTGATTAACTCAAAATCAGGATGAGAATTAAGTTTGCCGGTAAACGCAAGCAGATTTTTATCAATCATTCCGCAAGTTCCACCTATAAAACCGTAATCACGATATAAAAGTTTTACTGAACCTTTGCTAATTAAAATAGAATCAATTCCATTTTTTACAGCCGATGAATGTATTGTTATATCATCGGTTATTAATGCATTATTATTTAAAACAATTGTGGAACAAGCTGAATATCCTTGATTGCAATGAATAATATCGAAACCCAGATTATCAGCATACAATTTAATATTATTATCTATAAATTTTGAATTGCAGATTATCTTACCGTTGATTACGGTGACATTTAAACCTATATCATTCGGATATGGTGACATTACCACGCCGTCACTTTCAATCACATTTAAACAATCGCTATAATTCGTTAATTTTTTAACAATATATTTACTATTTTTATCAATGATTGCAGTATCAGCATTTAATTGAACAAACACACAATCAGGATGAGTTGAAATATCATCAGAAAGAAAAGCGTTCTTTTTAACTAAAACAGTCTCTATACCGAAAATTTTCGCAAGCTTAGTATGGATTTGAGTATATTCGGAAGAAACAAGTGAAACAGCTACCCTATTTTCAGGTAAACCCGGCTTTTCAATAAACTTCAGCATCAGCCTACTCCCCTTTTAAACTCCGGTCTCAAAAGCAGCTCTGATGGTTCTGACAGGAACAACTTCAACAAGAGATTTAATCTTTTCATTCAGATTCTTATAATTATGATAAGGAACGATACATTTATTAAAACCAAGCCGAGCAGCCTCTTTTATTCTTTGTTCACAACTACCGATTGAACGAATTTCACCGCCGAGACCTATTTCACCAAAAGCAATTACATCGTCTCTTATAGGTTCATCCTTCAGGCTAGAAATTAACGCCAAAGCTACAGAAAGATCTGAAGCCGGCTCATACAACTTTAAACCGCCAACAACATTAATATAAACATCGGTATTTCCGTAAAAATATCCTGCCCGTTTTTCCAACACGGCTAAGAGCATCGAAAGTCTATTGTAATCAAATCCGTTAGCCATTCTTCTCGGATTGCCAAAGCCGCTTGATGTAACAAGGGCTTGTACCTCGGCTAAAATCGGTCTGGAGCCCTCCATGAGGCAAGCAACACAAGAACCCGAAGTATTCTTGGGTCTACCGGAAATCATCATCTGAGATGGATTCTCGACCTCAGAAAGGCCATCATCCTTCATTTCAAATACACCTATCTCATTGGTCGATCCATATCTGTTTTTTACGGCTCTTAAAATTCTGTAAGAAAGGTGTCTTTCTCCTTCAAAATATAGAACAGCATCAACTATATGTTCAAGCACCTTTGGTCCGGCTATATTGCCATCCTTGTTCACATGACCTACAACAATAGTCGGGATGTTCAATGACTTAGCCGCCTGCATAAGACAATTGGTACATTCTCGAACCTGAGCAACGCTTCCCAAGGAAGAATTGAGCTCAGTAAAATTCATTGTTTGAATTGAGTCAATAATTACCAGATCAGGAGCAGATGAGCGCATATACTCACTGATTATCTGAACATCAGTTTCACAAAAAACAAAGAGGTTGTCAGTATCAACACCTAACCTTTCAGCTCTCAATTTAATCTGATGAGCAGATTCTTCTCCGGAGACATAAAGTATTTTCAATGTCTTGCCGAGGTATTGGCATATTTGAAGAAGAATAGTTGATTTACCGATTCCCGGATCACCACTGAGAAGAACAAGTGAACCTTTAACTATTCCCCCACCCAAAACTCTGTCAAGCTCATTAAGACCGGTGGTATATCTGATTTCACCGTCGCAGGTAATTTCATTAATTCTTCTGACATCAGACGAAAGAACTGAGCGCTGAACAGCAGATGTCTTTCTTGAAGATTCAGAAGATTTTATAACCTCCGACATCGTATTCCACTCATTACACCCCGGGCAACATCCAAACCACTTGGCACTTTCATACCCACACTCGGAGCAAACATATACATTTTTAACTTTAGAAGCCATTATACCACCTGTGTTTTATAAAATTCGATTATTCCGTCTGCAATTAAATATGCTATTTCTCTTCGATATTCATCTTTTTTCAGCAAAGCCAGATCATCTTTATTTGACAAGAATCCACATTCAACCAAAACTGACGGTATTGTAGAGTGATATAGAAGAAAAATATCAGTACCCGATTTCTTGGTAAGCCGTTTATTCTCTTTTTGAAGATTCAAAACAACAGATGTCTGAATACAATCAGCAAGGTTTTTACTTTTTAGGTTTTTAGGTGAATAAAAAACCTGTGTTCCTTTTTGCTTTGAATCAGAAAATTTATTTTGATGGACGCTGACAAAAACTGCATTGTTATATTTATTGATAATTGCAAGACGGTTTCTGATATCAGAAACCTTCTTTTGACGCTGTGTTTTTAAATTTTCATCGCAAGTCATTATATCGTCTTTACGAGTCATAACAACATTGCATCCATATAGCTTCAATACAGCCTCCAACTTCAAAGCTATATCCAGATTATAATCTTTTTCAAAGGAGTTGTCAGGAGCGACAGCTCCCCCATCTTCTCCGCCGTGACCTGCATCAACTATAACAATAAAACCCGTATTATCAGATTTAAATGTATCAGTAAAAATCTTGTTTTTACCGACTATAAAAGCCAAAGTTGTAAACAATAATACCAAAGACAAAACAACAGACACAGCTTTTGTCGAATTAAGCTTCATAACAGCACCCCACATAACCTTTTATGCAGGTGATACATTTAATATGAGTAAAACAATTAACAAAATAATGGGCATCATGATCGGTGCAATTAATAGTACCATCGGGGCTTGCGGAGGTATCGTTGCGGTTGAATGCTTGAAAAAAAATAACCTAAACCAAAACAAAGCTCATGCAACAGCCATAAGTATCATTCTACCGTTAACAATAATCAGCGCAGGATTATATGTATATAAAAACAATTCAATAATTAATCAATCGTTGATATTCTTGCTTCCGGGTATGCTCGGAGCTTTCGCCGGAGCCGAACTGTTGCCTCACATTCCCTCAAAAATACTAAAAAAAGCGTTTTCAATATTTATGGTTTACGCAGGAATCAGGATGGTTTTAAAATGATAACCGATATCATAGCAGGTTTTGTATCCGGAGCGCTGGGAGCCATGGGTTTCGGAGGCGGAGGAATATTAATATTATACCTTACGCTTTTTAAAAATACTTCGCAACTGACCGCACAAGGGATCAATCTGATTTTCTTCATTCCATCAGCAATAGTTGCTGTATTAAAGCATAAGAAAAACAAGCTGATCGATTTCAAAATCAGTAAAAGATATATTTTAAACGGCATAATCGGAGTAATAGTAGGATACTTTCTTATAAACACTATAGATGAAAATATTATAAAAAAAGCTTTTGCCGCGATTCTTATTATCTTCGGATTAAAAGATTTATTTTCAAAAAATAAAGAATGAATCCAATTTACCTTTAGTTGATTTTCTTACAAGGAAATCCAAGAATAATTTTAGTGCAACACCAAGATAAAAACCAACAACATTTAATATTAAATCGTCAATATCGGGGTGTCCGTTTCCGAGAAAAAACTGAGAAACCTCGATAGAAAAACTGAGAAGAAAAGGAAACAAACCAAGAATCAGCTTCTTTTTAGTTAATGCTGCAAAAAATATTCCCAAGGGAATAAAAATTGCAATGTTACCAAGAAAGAGAAAAAGAAGCTCGTAATCAATATATCCTCTTGTAAATGTAAAAATCATCATTTCAAACGGCTTTAAATTCACAACAGGTCTCTCGAATGTAATCTTTCTGACTAGTAAAAACGAATAAATCAAAATAATCATATAATACACCAGAAAGGTGCAGGTTGTGGTTTTAATAAATGATTTATAATTTTTTACAAAATCGGTGTCATCTTTTTTTATTAATAGTTTGATTACAAAATAAAGTAAACAAACAAAAAAAACAACAAAAAGTAAAGCCGGTCTGTCATAATAGAACAATTGAAACCAACTGAACGGTTCTTCCGGCGTCTGAAAATGTGCTTGAATCTGTTCAATAAGCGCGTATAAAACCCAAAAAGCAGTCATACACGCTAGAGAAAACGAAAAAATTTGAGGATCCGTTTTAAGCACTAAATCAAAAATAAGTAAAATAATAAAGGAAACGACAACTGTTACAAACACCTGCATTAATAAATTTCCAAGCAAATCAAATCCGGGGAGAACTGAAACTATTAAACAGACAGAGCACAATAGGGTTTTTAAGACATATGTCAGCTTTTTAGAAAAAAACTTAGCCATTGTGATTTCTCCTGAAGTCCAGATAGTCTTGTAAAATTATTGTGGCAGCGACAGCGTCAACAACATTCTTTCTTTTTTTTCCGCGCGTATTTGTTTCATTAAGAAAATTATGGGCAGAAACCGTTGTCAATCTCTCATCCCACATAACGCATTTAACATTAGTTGCTCTTTCCAGCTCTTGCGCAAATTCCTTGCATTTCTGAGCTCTGGAGCCCTCTGAGGCGTTCATATTTCTAGGATAACCAACAACAATAAGCTCGGGAGTCTTGTCAGCTATAATATTTTGAATTTTTGCAATAACCTTAGGTTGATAAGTCTCACAAATAACCTCAACCGGAAACGCAAAAGTTTCAAGACGGTCACTGATTGCTATGCCCGTTCTTACATCACCGTAATCAACTGACATAATTATCATATGACCGCCTCCAATGTTAATATATTATTGAGTTTCTTCGTTTGTACCCGTTCCTTCACCACCACTTTCGCCTGTACTGGGCTCTATTGGTGTCGTTGGTTCTTCTGCCGGAGTATCTGACGGGGTATCATTTCCTTCATCAGGTGTGTCGGTAGGTTCTTCAGTATAATGTCCTGAGCAATATGATGGCAAGTTATCCTCGATATACCAACCTGCAGCCTTTGAAGAGCAGTGTGAAGAAGCTAATTTGCCGGTCTGAGTGCAATAATATCGTTTAACAATTTCAGAGCTATCTTCAAATTCCTTGTCAGCAAGATCTTTGTGAATCTCATCCATTACTGTTTTATAAATTGCACCTGCAGGGTTTCCGGAAGTATTAATCGTTTTAGGTATATCATAACCATACCATGTAGCAGCAACATAATAAGGTGTTCCGCCAACCATCCATTTATCGTAGTTATTATCAGTAGTACCTGTTTTAGCATAATTAGTAAAGCCTTTTGTTTTATAATTATAACCGGTACCGTACGACTGAGTTGTAACCGTTTCCAACATATGTCGCATAACTTCAGCGGCTTCCGGAGAAAGTATTTGCTCCCCTGTGTTATCTCTGTTATCAAGAATAACCTCACCCTGAGAGTTTTCGACATAGAAATATGAATATGGTTCATAATAGAGACCGCCGTTACCAAAAGCAGCATATGCAGCAGTCATATCAAGAGAAGTAATACCAACATTCATAGAACCAACAACAAGAGGCGCAGGATTGTTATCTTCACCATCTACAGTTGTTGAAATATGGAATTTATTTTTAACATAATCATATGCCGTATCCGTTCCCAATGTATTTACACAAATACGGGCAGGAACAGTATTAAGCGATTTAGCAAGAGCAACCTGAACAGTTGTGTTTCGTCCCGAGCCATAACTGCCGCTATAGTTTTTAGGCCAGGTTTTACCGTTATACTTGATAGCTGAGTCATTTATATATGTTGACCAGGTAATTTCACCTAACTCGATACCGGGAGCGTAGGTGCTCAACGGTTTGATTGTCGATCCGGGAGGTCTTGGCGAATCAGCTGCTCTGTTCAGAACTCGATTGCCCTCTTTTTCACCTGCTTGACCGACAATTGCAACTACCCTGCCACTGTAATCCATAATAGTCATTGACGACTGAGCTGATTTGTCAAGCCAATTGGTTTTATTGACATAAATCTTTTCGAGTTTTTTCTGAACATCAAGATCAACAGCAGTGTAAATTTTGAGACCGCCACCGTAAATCATATTAGTAGCCTCTTTGCTTGAGCAACCAAGCTCTTTCTGAAGGTCAGAAACAAGCTCAGAAATAACAAAGTCAACATAGAAGCTCTGAACCTCTTTATTGTTAGTAGCTTCTTTTTTATTCTTTTGTCTTTCAAGCTCAGCCGCACTCGGAACATAATCGTCATCTGTTGTAAAAATTAAATCAAAAGCAACAGCCTCATCATATTGCTCCTGAGTTATTTTACCCTGGTCAAGCATTTCGGCAAGACAGTGAAGCTGCCTGTTTCTGTTTTCATCAGGATTTTTAATCGGGTCAAGCGAATATGGCTTCTGAGTAATAGCTGCAATAACAGCACACTCAGCATAATTTAACTCGCCTACAGTTTTTCCAAAATAGGTCTCAGAAGCAGTTTCAACTCCGTAACATCCTTGTCCGAGATATAAAGTATTCAAATAAGCTTCCAAAATCTGATCCTTAGTGTAGTTTTTCTCAAGATTCAAAGCTGTAAGAATCTCATTATACTTTCTGACAAAAGTTACCTCATTTTTACCAGTAATATTCTTTACAAGCTGCTGAGTTATAGTAGAACCGCCTTGACCTTCATAACGAGAAACAATCATAACGCCAATCGTTCTTTTCCAGTCAACGCCCTTATGTTCATTGAAGCGTTTATCCTCGAGAGCAATAAATGCATCTCTCATATTTTGCGGAATATCCTTCAAATCAACCCAGATTCTGTTCTCAGTTCCGTGAAGACGGAGAAGCTCTATCTCCTTGCCGTCAGCATCAGTAGCATAAAGGAAAGAAGTCTGATTCTGGTTGTTTTTTTCAGCTTCAAGATTAAGAACAGGGTCTCCGTTCATAACAGTTACTATATTAACCACAACATAACCTACAACTATTAAAGCTGTCAGACCGAATATTGCAAGAAAAGAAAGAATTGTAGCCGCAACATTGGACAATCTTTTGCGTTTCTTATTCTTATTTTTTTTCTTGGTTCGTGCCATATGACCTCTCCTTTCTTATTTTCTGAGTTTCTTGACGATTTCCGTCTTAAGTTTTCTTGCCTTTGGAACAAAGTCACTATACATCATAAATTTAAATTTATTGTTTACCAAAGCATATTCTCCGATAAATTCAATTAAATCGGAATTAAAGCTTGCTTTAAAATCTCGAATACCGACAAAATCATCCCTTACCTTGAATTCCCCGAGAGGTTTAGTCTTATCATCAGGATGACAAACCTCATCGACAAAGACATAGCCAAGATCGTGAATGTCGCAACCGGTTTCAACACTTTTTTTAAGTCGCAGATAATTAACATAATGACTCGGTCGAGTCTCATTTCTAAGAATATTTCTGCTTCCTCCAAAAATACAACCTGCTATTCCGTTGTATCGAATCGTCAGACCGGCGGCAACGCAAAAGCTTTCATTATCGGTGAAATCTTTCGCAAGCTGATAACGCTTTAAGTAATTATCAGTCTGTTGCTGAATCGTCTCATTATCATTAACGAGCTTTTTCTTCTGCTTCTCGTTACAGGTTTCCATTTTTTTCAGATTATCAGCAACCTGCCTGTCTCTTTCATCCTGAAGTTTTTTATCAACAGACTTATCATAATAAACCAACGATAAATCCATATAATCTTTGAACACTTCCATAAGATGAGTTACATAATCGGAATTGCGTTCCATAAAGTCATTTCTGTCCGATGTATCACCCATAACCTGCATAAAATCATCCATAAGCGTTGGGTCGTTTTTAACATCATCATATGAACAGATCTTTGAAACAAGACCCCTTTGGTCACCGATTCGAACACTGTAGCGAACACCTTTTTCACACTTTTTAATAATACCGTCCGCTGTAAAGCGCTCACCTGTTTCACTGTCCTTAAGAGGGATGTAATACTGGACAGGAGCTTTATAAATATAATTTTCAATGTTATGGTTAAGACTGTAACCGTTTGCTATAAGCATATCATGCGCGTCCAAACCACTACTTTGTTCAACACCGTTTATTCTCAGCGGAATGTGCGGATCAGTAAGAAGGGCTGTTACATTGTGCTTTTTCATTTCAGCCATAATGAAAGATGTGAACTCTTCAATAAGTACTTTATCAGAATAATCACAGATAAAACCGTCAGGAATATACCATATAAGTCCGGCGAGAGGAAGATTTCTTCCGAGAATCAAGCATTGAAAAACTCTCTCATCATCTTTATAACCGACATAAAAATGTGAACTCCATGCCGGCTTTGCCTCAGGCCAAAGAGAGCACTGCATATAAGTACCGCCGTTATTAATCACATAATCATCAAAAGCTTTAAAATCTTTTTCAGACTCAAACTTATACATTAAACAAGCCCTCTCCTTTTCTTAAAAATTTCAATATGCTCTCTCTCTGAAAAAGGAACATATTCGCCGTTCACCTTCATATATTGCTCATGCCCCTTGCCTGCCAAAAGAAGGATGTCCCCTTTTTCCAACAATCCAAGTGCATATTCAACAGCTTCACCTCTGTCAGGTATACCAACAAATTTACCACCTGCTTCGGTTACATACTGACCTATTTCATTAATAATATTCCAAGGATCTTCAAAATCCGGATCATCAGAAGTAAGAATTGATAAATCACATTCTTTGCCGGTAATAAGACCTAATTCCTTGCGCCTCAGCTGAGTTCGTCCGCCAACAGCACCATACAAAACATAAATATGGTTGTGCGGATAACTCTTTAATGTGTCAAGCATACTTTTCATACTGAGACCGTTATGGGCATAGTCAATAATTACATCATAGTCGTCGCAAACATAAACACACTCAGCCCTGCCTCTGACCCGAACTTCTTTAAGAGCATCAATACAATCCTCGGCTCTTATTCCGAGAGAACGCAAAACAGCGATAGCTGCAAGTGCATTATAAACATTGAACAAACCAGGTAAAGCCACCTCGGTATAAAAAGAGCTTTCATTTGTTTTGCAATCAAAAGATATTCCGATAAATCGGTTGTTTTTTAACAGCTTAACATTTTCTGCAATAACATCAGCATCTTTGAGAGCGTAAGTCGTTATGGGTGATTTGCAGTTTTTAAGCATCGTCGAATATGCAGGGTCATCAACATTTACAACTGCATTTTCAGCAATCTCAAACAAAACTGATTTCCAATACATATAATCTTCAAAATCAGGATGCTCATTAGGGCCGATATGATCAGGAGAAAGATTTGTAAACACACCAACCTTGAAATCAACACAATCAACACGATGGGCCATAAGACCTATTGAAGAAACCTCAATAACACAAGCTTTGCAACCGTTATCAAGCATTATCTTAAAAATCTTCTGAAGTTCATAGCTTTCAGGAGTTGTATTAACAGTGGGAATTTCGACATCATCGTAATAGGCACCTACAGTACCGATTATACCGCATTTGATTCCTGATGCCTCAAGCAAAGCTTTAACAAGATGAGCAGTTGATGTTTTTCCTTTTGTTCCCGTAATTCCTATAACATTTAGTTGTTTTGTCGGATGTCCAAAAAAGTTAGCAGAAGCAACAGCGAGAGAGGCACGAGTATTTGCAACCTTTATCTGGAGTGAATCATCTGGAAGATCCAGCAAAGTCTCAACCATAAAACATCTGCAGCCGTTATCATATGCGCTTTTTGCGTATTCATGGCCATCAAATCTTGCACCGCGAAGGCAGACAAATATAGTACCGTCAAGTGCCTTTCTTGAATCATAAACAATATCTTTAATATCAACATTTGCTTCGGAATCGAGTGAAAAAACAATCCCGTTAAGAACATCTTTTAAAAGCATATAAGCCTCCGTATAAGTTATAGTGCCTTGCGTAACAGAGCATCTTCCGGCACTTCTATCTCACTTTCAAAACTAAAAATCATCATCGGATGAGGGGCTTTTTCAATGGGTTCTCCGTTTTCATCCCTCAAATCCTTAATCGTTACATCATAAGGCTTTGTTCCTTTTTGCAAAACTTCGAGACAGTCTCCGTTGAAAATTCTGTTACGCTGCCTTGCAAAAACACGACCATCCCTATATCCTATAACTTCAGCCATAACGCTCCAATCGCGTTTATAGCCTCCGTCGTAATAAATCTGTGCATTCTCCGTCGGGTGACCGAAGTAAAAACCTGTACAATACTCCCGGCTGCTCATTTTATACATCTCATCTACAATCCACTGTTCAGGCTTATATGTATCAACGGGATTATTAAGATAACCGTCGATAGCCTGGCGGTAAGCGTTAGTTACTACCGATGTATAATAAGCAGATTTAGCTCTGCCCTCAATTTTAAAACTGGATATTCCTGCTTTTATCATCTCGGGAATGTGCTCGATCATACACATATCTTTAGAATTCATAATATATGTTCCGCTTTCGTCCTCATCAACAGGAAAATATTCACCGGGTCTTGTTTTTTCCATAAGCGCATATTGCCAACGACAGGGCTGTGCGCAATCACCTCTGTTAGAGTCCCTTCCGACAAGATAATTTGAAAGAAGACACCGTCCCGAGAAGGAAACACACATAGCGCCGTGAATAAAACACTCAATCTCTAATTCAGACGGAGTCTTTGCGCGAAGAGTAGCAATATCTTCGAGCGAGAGCTCTCTCGCTGTAACAACACGTTTTGCTCCAAGATTATACCATTCGTTAGCTGAAGCATAATTTGTTATACCTGCCTGCGTTGAAATATGAATATCGACCTTCGGAGTATATTTCTTTGCAAGAGTCATTACACCCAAATCAGAAATAATAAAAGCATCTACACCCGCCTCAGCAGAATCCTGAAGAAATTGCGGTAATACATCTATTTCATCATTGCGTGGTACCGTATTGCAGGTAAGATATACCTTAACATTATTTTTATGCGCGATATCACAAGCAATTCTCAACTCTTCGGTTGTAAAGTTAGACGGTGCGGCACGCATTGAAAATGCTGACCCACCAATATAAATTGCATCAGCTCCAAAATATAATGCACGTTCAAAGCGTTCCATATCTCCTGCAGGAGATAATAATTCAGGAACAAGACTTACTTTATCGTTCATAAACAGCTCCGTTAATTATCGTTTTTGTTCTTATATTCCTCATTTACCTTTTCTTTAATTGCTTCGTTTAACTCATGCTCTCTTAATGTTTCAGCCATATAAATCTTGCCGGTAATATCGTGAACAAAGAAATAATAGTCGCTGTCCTCAGGGTAAAGAGCCGCCTTAATCGCATCCATTCCGGGGTTGCATATCGGTCCCGGAGGAAGACCTCTGTTAGAATATGTGTCGTAATGATCAGCATAAATCAAACCGACATTTTCGGGCATAAACTTTGATGCATAAAGACGAGTTGAGTCGCAGTCAATAGTCGGAAAACGGGATGGATTGTTAAGTCTGTTATGAAGAACAGAAGATATGAGCTTCATCTGCTCAACATTATCCGCTTCCTTCTGAATGATGGAAGCAATAATTATAATTTCGTCACAAGTATATCCCAACTTGTCTGCTCTCGCCTGATACTCCGGTGTCCACTTACTTTCAAAGTTATCAAGGAATTTTTTGATAACATAGTTAGTATCGGCCCCAACAAAGAAATCATAGGTATCAGGGAACATATATCCTTCAAGCTTAAGATAACGGTTCGGATCTTCCTCGATCTCCTTGAAAAAATCATATGAATAGTTTGACTTAATTGTTGAATAAAGCTTATTTGCTTCGCAAACATTATACTTATCGAGCTTTTCAAATATCTCCTTAACTGTAAAACCTTCCGGGAAAGAAAGCTTAATTGTATCAGCAGAAAACGGTGAAACAATCATTCCGCGAAGCATACCTTCAAGACCCATACTGGGTGTCAAGTAATACTTTCCGCCATTGAAGGTCTCTTCATCAAAATTACGATATTTAGTAAATACAGTACAAAACAGCTTATTCTTTATAAGGTCATTATCGTGAAGAATATCAACCACCTCTTTGTAGTCAGCACCCTCAGGAATTGTGACCTCAACAGTTTCCTCACTTCTGTTAATGGCAAGCATATCTCCGATGCAGGTTATGCCGATATAAGAAAGGAGGGTTGTAGAAATAATTATAACTGCAAGAAAAATCAAAGCTTCTTTTACGCCGACAGTTTTTTTGTTTGGGCGAGAAGTATTCTGCTGTGTATTTTTTCTTACAGACTCCGAGTCAGCAGTTTGTTTTGACAAAGGCTTCCCTGCAGGTGCCTGTGCCGAACTTTGATTACCGACCGACTTATTCTTTTGATAATTTGAAAAATAAATACCGTTACTGTTACTTTGAGGCTTGCGTGCAGGTTCGCTGTTTTGAGTATCCAGAACCGACTCATCGATGTGCAAAACAAATTTTTTAGGTTGCGTATTTCTCCTGTTAATAGGAATATCATTAGCAGAGCTTATCGTGTCTCTTTCAACCGGACGTGTATTATTTCTACTGACATCAGAACTAATGTTCTGAGCCTGTGTTTGATTCAAATTACTACGGTTAGTTCTTTGCACCCTGTTCTGATTAATTGCAGAATACTCTTCAAGGATGCGTTCAAGATCCCTGTCTGAACCTCTGGGTGTATCTTCTCTCATTTAATTTCACTCCTCCCTTAAAACGGACACTGAAGAGATGCTTTTATTCTTTCAGCAGTATGCTTATCAAGCATAACACTTACAATCTCACGGCTGAAATCAATCGCAGCTCCCATTCCCTTTGCAGTAATATATTTGCCGTCAATACAGACAAAATCTTTACATACCTGAGCACCTTCAAGCTCTTCTTCAAAACCCGGAAAGCAACAAGCTCTCCTTCCTTTGAGAAGATCTTTATGGCCTAGAATTGACGGTGCTGCACAAATTGCGCAGATATACTTGTCGTTTTCCGCACAATAATCTATAAAATCATTAACTGTTTTATTAGCCTCAAGGTTAAGCGTTCCCGGCATACCACCCGGAAGAACGATAGCCTCAACATCATCTAGTGAAGCTTCATGCTCATCAAGGTCGCAGAAAACCGGAATATTGTGAGAACCAATGACAATTTTACCACCAATTCCCACCGTACAAACATCCATCTCAGCGCGACGAAGATAATCAACGACAGTAAGTGCTTCGATTTCTTCAAAACCTTTTGCTAAAAAAACATAAATCATAAGTACCTCTCAATCAAGATACATACCAGCATATAGTGCAGTATGATCTAATAAAAAATCTGATGTTTTTTCATCAAGTGGAAAGTACATACCACATTTTGTATATTTTTCCACTATATCTCTACTATTATACACTAACGGAGCGCAAATGTAAATATTTTCTGAGCTTTTATTACCGAAATGTTCTTTAAAAATGCAGGAAATATCAGAAAAATCAGTCAATAATTCTTTAATGACGATATCTTTGCCATCAAAATAGTAGAAAATCAATATTGTCTCTGCTTCAATCTGTTTTAAAAATACAAAACCGCCATTAAAAATATGCTCTTCAATCGTGTACTTCATTACATCATCATCAAAGCTGAATCCATCAATTTTCAACAGCAATTTTTTCTTTGCTTCCAGTATTCTATTTATATCAGAGGTGTTAAATCTTTCAGAATAAACATCCATTGATTTTACACAAAGGCTTTTTTTGTTAAACGAAGGCAAAAAACCGAATTTACTATAGTATGAATACAATTTTTCGTTTGCAGGAACGAGAAAAATACCGGAATATCCATTGTCTTTACAATGAATCTTAACAAAATCGATAAGCGCCTCCATAAGCCCCCTTCGCCTGAATTCTGAATCAGTGCAGGCGGCATAAAGATATTTACTTTTACCATTGGACAACCTACCATTCAATAAAAAGAGCATAGACACGGGTTTATCTTCAATTAAATACTCGACACAAAGATAATCCGGGCAATTATCAAGAAAAAACTCAATATATTCTCTTGTATCTCCGAATGATGACATCCAAAGATTAATCACATCATCCCTGTTTAAATTGTAGGAATTAAATACTTTTATCAAACCTTCACCGCCGTAAACTTTTCAAGTAAAATTTCAGGGTAATAAGAAAGTTTAGCTTTTCTCAAACCTTCAGAACCAACATCATCCTCACGGTTAACGAATTCATAACCGCCGAGCGTGTTTAAAGCAAACTGATTGTTAATCATAGGATATGCTCCCCTAATATCTGCAAACGCTTTTTCAAAGTGAGTTACAAATGTATTATCATTAAGCCTTTCACCAAAGGTAAAAGCAACCACTTGACCATCAACGCGAAGCAATCCGCCGACAAAACCAAACAAATCAAAATTTCTAAAGCAAAGATCCAAAACCTCTCGTTCAGCATCAATACCGTCAGGGTCCTTGTCCACATTCAATTCAAACCATTTATTATTCATATCAATACAATCACTGATATTTTTGACATTCATTTCTTCATATGACCAGTCATATGTCTTTTTGAAATACGAAATATGATTTCTTTTTGAATGATATTTTTTACCTGAAAGATTAGAAAGATCTGAAACTCTATAAATATAATCGAATGAATTTCGGGAAGGATAAAAAACATATTCCTGCGGAAAAGTCTGCTCAAGCTTCTCTTTTTCCTCTATTATTAAACCGTAAAAAGATGGATAATCATATTCTTTTCTTAAGGCATCAAGTGCTTTTTCCCAGTTTTTTCCTTTAGGAAAGCCGAAAACTTCATTTTTCTTAATTTTAGCAACAAGACACCCCTCAACCTCTGCAATCTGTGCACCGTAATGGGTTGACCATCCGATAAGATTGCTCAAAGCATATTCACAACTCATTGGCTGAGCTTCAGTTAAGATTGTTTTTAGCCAATAAAAATCTTCCATTGTCGGCTGATGAAAATCAAACATTTACTAACTCCCCAGATACTATTCCGTAAATTTCTTCGCCGATATCATCAATACTTCTCGGCTCATCTCCATTGTTACACTTTATAACATACCAACCCATTTCTTCTGCCGCAACAAGAGCTGCCTCTCTGCAGTTGAGAAGATATTGAATATTACTCTCATGGATATCTTTTTTTGTTTCATCACCACTATATCTTTTGCTCATCATTTTCTGCGAAATTTCGATAGGCATATCCAGATAGATTACAGCATCAGGCTTAGGTATTCCGATTAAATTGTACTCAAAATCTTCCAACCATTCAAAATAAGCGGACCATTTTTCTTTATCAATTTTAGTTGACTGATGATACGCGTTTGAGGTCGTATATCTGTCTGAGATTATAATATCTCCTCTGTCATAATATTCTTTCCATTTTGTTTTAAAATTTGCAAAACGGTCAACGGCATAAAATGCAGATGCTGCGTAAGCATTGACATCACCGGGTTCTTTGCCGAATTCTCCGTGGAGATACATTTTAACGAGAGTGCTTGAAGGGCTATCATAATCAGGCAATTTAATCTGATGCACCTGTTTTCCGTTGAGTTTAGATTTAAGAAGTTCAATCTGTGTAGACTTTCCGCTGCCGTCAAGACCTTCGATAACAATGAGTTTACCTTTCATTCCATATCACCTCTATTGTATTATAACAATTTTTTCAATTTAATCAACTACAAAAGGTTACAAATTACAACAAAGGAGGCGACAAAATACATTGCCGCCTCCTGAATTTATCTGTCAATTAAATATATATCACTGCTTCCGTCGTTATAAGCCGCACTGATATACATATCCAACCCCATTCTCCTGGTGTAATATTCGTAATAACCGCTAATTACAGTCTTACCGGTTATTAAGTCAATAATCGATTTTGTTCCGTTTTCCTCTTCAATTTCAACAAGATACGGTCCGATAGATTGAGAATCTTTCACATTAATTGTAAAATCTTTGTCTTTAACACAGAAATAATATTTTTCATCATTTATTATTTTAGATGCTGACAAAGATGTAGAATCAAAAGTTTCAGTTCCGTTTCCTTCTGCATTATATATAACATTGTGGTTTTTATCAATTATTATAACATCATTATAATCGCTGAGTATCAAATTATATTCTGACCAATATAAATTACTATTGCCCGTTTTATTGTTCAAAGCTGACTCGAAGGAAAAAACAACATTTCCATTATAATCATAAATATATTGTTTTGTATCACCCTGAGAATCCCTATCGAAAAACATATTCGTTCCGCTCTGTGTGTAGATCGTGCTGCCTTTATGTCCAAGGTCATGCATTGTAGGTTTAAAGCTTAAGTCTAGGAAATTATGCACTATATCACGATTTTTATTATACTTCCATACGCTGAAATATCCGTCATCATAGCTGGATGGAGTATATTTTTCTCCATATACATATGAATAAACCTTCTGATTTTTCGAATTGTAAACAGCTCCAACATCATCAGCTTCAATTTTATAATAACATTCACTTTCTTTTTCATTAAGACAAGTGTGCATATATCCATAGAAATCAGTAATAAACTTAGCATCGCTCGGGAAACTATATCCATCCGCACTTATATATTTATAACTCTTTTCTCCAACAGTAATGCGGACAACAGGACCAAAAGCGTTAATATCTAAATGATCATTAGCTTTTACATTATCTAAAACTTTATTATTAATTAAATCATAAATATAAAATTCAGCATCGTAAGAACATTTACCTTCTGTGGTTTCAAAATCAAAATCAGAGTCGCCGTTTGTATTTAATCCCACAACTTTAGCTAAAAGCATAAATCTATAGGTTATCTGTGTTGCCCAACAAAATCCACCTGTCAACACTTTTGTATCTGAATCAATCAAATCATAGCTGTTAATCGAATCTAAATCATTAGCAGCACCTATAGGTTTAGTTTTCGCAAAGTAATAATAGCCCGTTGTTGAAATGTTGTAATATTTAGGGCCTGTGTCTTTAGTTCCATCAAGAGAAATCAGACCATATTTTTCAGTATTAAAATCATAATAGTCAATTTTTGTGCGTTTGCAAGAAGACACTACTTTAGTAACCAATGCTGAATCGTAATATTTTTCATATTCTGTTTTCGAGGCAATTACATTACCGTTAACATCAGTAAGGTTCGTTGCCTCATTTTTGTCAGACGAATCGCTGACATCTTTACAAGAACTTAATAAAAATAAAACACTTAGAACAAGGATAACTGATAAAAACTTTTTCATAAAATACCCCTTCGTCATAATAATAGGCTTATAGATAGATTCAGGTTGACCCACAAATGTGAGTCAACCTCTATATCACCATTTATTGTGCACTCTTTCAGCGAATACCATTTTGTCGTTGATTTCAACAACTGTTCCGTCGTCTAAAGTTGCTGTACCTGACATAAGTCCGAATACCTGATGCGGAATCATACACATCACTTTAAGATCAATCGGAGCAACACGGTCAATAACAGGATTGAAGCTCATCTCGAATCGTCCGTCGTTACTTGTAAATGTCCACGGACTCATATAATCAAAATCTCCGTTTTTCATCGGGATGTTGAATTTAACTTGATCAAGCTTATGAGCCTTACCGTTATAGAAAAGCATATTTTCACTCGCTGCCGATGTGTTACCAAATCCGTAGCCGATATTAAAGCCAAAGATGTTTCCGTCATCAAGCACCATCTGTCCGCTACCCCAATACCATGTGTTATCATAAGTCCAGACACCACGCCCCCAGTCAAGCGTAGCGAGAGCTTTGTTTTCTTCGTTAAACACCCAGTTTATGTCATCAAACTTAACAAAACCTTCAGCTTTCATGCAGTTGATTTTCTGGTTGTAGTAAAAATGCTTATCTTTATCAAACGGTGTTGCAATAACCATACTCTCTTCCGGACAATCAGTAAGCACTACATCAAAAGTAAGAGTTTTTCCACTGTTAAAGTAATTATCATACCTGCCGAAAAGATGTCTTTTTTCACCATCATTGTTGAAGGTCACTTCAAAAGTACCGGCTTTTGTAGTGACATCACCTATAGCACTTGTAGAGGGCATATTCACTTTACCAAGTGGAAGAATTCCAAGCTCACTGTCATTAATCTGGAAAGGATTATCACCGAATCCAAGCAAAGAAACAGAAAGACTGCTTACATAACCGACATCAGAAACAGTAAGACAAAGACCGTAATCCTGAGTCCCTATGTAGTAATAATCCCACTCTTTAATCCTGAGTTTGTTAGCTTTGATTGCGTTACGGTCGTATTTCCAGTAGAGTTTTTTAGCAAAACCCGGCTCTGCGATATTTCCGTTTGGATCAAGCAACGGCTGTTCGGAAGTAATTTCATGCTGAGTAAATTCGAACATAAGATCACCTTATTTTTTCATATTTGCAAGGTCACGATAGTTAATGAGTTTGAATCCGAGCGATTCAATATGCTGTCTTGTCTGAGGATCTTTAAGAATCTGATATTCCCAAACTCGTCTCTGCCAAGAACCGGTTGTTCCCTTAAGATCATCCGTTTCAAGAGATGGATGCATATATGTTTCCGTTACGGCATCGTCGGGGAAATTTCTGTAAAGCTCATATATATACTCTTTAAAGTTTTCGTAGCTTTCATCCTGCGGTCCGCCCCACTCATTTGGAATAAGGTAATCAGGAATAGCTACCCCCTTCATATCAGCATAAGAAACGATATTTGAAAGCAAGCCCTTGACCATTTCTTTGTCTACTTTGATTTCAAGCATAGTGTTATCAAACACTTCATCCGGCAAAATCTTCGGGAATCGGAACGGCAAACCATATTCAGATGCGACATCAAAAGCAACATTGAGAAGCTCAAATCTTCCGGTTTCAATGCCGTAAATTGAACCCATATGATTATCTACATGAGACGGATTAACGAGGCCGAGCTTTTTAAGCCTCTCAATCTGAGCGCGACATTCAGCTTCAATCTCATCAATATCAGCATTAATTTCAACCTGATCACTTTCATGATAGAAGAAACCGTCTTTGTCTCTCAAAGAATCAGTATTAGATGCTCCAACAGGTGCCCAGCGATATTTACTCCACTCGCTGGTAAATGTCCAGTGCACGCCGATGCCGAGCTCTGGATTTTCTTTAGCAAACTGTGCCGCCTCGGGAGCCCAAGCACACGGAGCCATAATTGTTGAAGAAGTAAGTGCACTCTTCGGATCCTTAAAAAGATCCATAACCGCAAGGTTTGCGCCTCTGCACATACCGAAATCATCAGCATTTACAATGAGAAACTTACTCATATTATACACTCCCTTTATTTATATTCTTTTTTACTTTTTCTTGCTTCAATCTCAGCAACCATCTCACGCTGTCTCTTTTCAGTAACAGTGTAGAAGAACATCGGAATTGCGCAAGCAAACATACTTACAATACCCGAGATAATGAGCGTATCCCAAAGAGCATCAGGGTTCTTGACTTCAAATGTTCTTGCATTAATACCGGCAATGTCCATTGAAATGACGCCTATGAAGGCACCGACAGCCATACCGATCTTATTGATAAGAGTCTGCATTGCGAAGCAGATACCTTCGCCTCTTTCACCGGTCTTCCATTCAAGATAGTCAACCGTATCACCAATCATAGCATAAGTGATAATATTATTAACACCCTGTGGGATACCGAGAAGGACAAGACCAATTGCACAGATAATCATTTTCCACGGAGCATCATAACCGACAAAGTACATAACAGTCATGACAACACCACCAAAAAGATGCACAGCTATGTATGACCATTTCTTTGTAAATTTCTTAGACATCCAGGGAACAAGAATTGACGCAACAAGTCCACCAGGAACGACAAGGAGCGTTATTACACCATACAGACCTTCATTGTGAAGAATATATTTTGCAAAGTAAAGACCACCTGTGTATGAATATACCATTCGCGCACCACCAAGTGCACCTGAAAGAACAATGAGAAGTAGTTCTTTATTTTTGAACAAAAGCTTGAGATTGTGACCAAGTGACGGAGGATTCTCGTCAGAAGTAAAACGCTCCTGAGTATTTTTAAAACCATAGAAGAACATAGGTATAGCTAAAACTACAAGAACTACAGCACTAATGAAGTAAACCCACTTGAGAGTATCAGCATTGGCAATTTCCATACCTTGCTTTACCGTGCCTACAAATGTTTGAATAGCGTCATCTCTGCTGACTCCCTGATTAGCTACCATATTTGCAATCGCTTCAGCTTTATCTTTCGCGATAAGCGCTTTATCAGACACAGTATCAGCATACTTGAATTTTTCTGTAACTGCACTGGTAATCATCGGAATAAAAATAGTAACAATACCGGCACCAACCGTACAGAACATACGGGCAACAGTAAGGATATTACCTCTTACTACAGTATTGTTTGTAAGACAGGTCGAAAGTCCCCAATAAGGCACATCGGCAACTGTATATACAACGCTCCATACAACATAGATAACAGCGATTGCTACAAAAGTCTGAATGGTTTTTGTTCCATCATAAACTTTTTCACCACTGTAAATTGGCAGGAAACAGAGGATTGTCATGATACCAATCGGGAAAGCCATCCATTTAAGATACGGACGGCATTTGCCCCATTTTGTACGCGTTTTATCAACAACAGAACCCATAATAGGGTCATTCAACGCATCAAAAATACGGGCACCAAGCATAAGAATAGCAACAGCTTTTAGTCCGTTTATTGCACCTACGGTAACACCGTCAGCACCAAAAAGGAGAGCATCAGTCATAAATACAGTTATGTATGAACCGATAATAGTGCAAATAAAGTTCTGACCAAAGCCTGCAATGCTGTAAGCCAGGGCTTCTTTCGGTTGAACGCCGACACCGGGAGTAGTGCCGAACAAGGAATGTAAAAATCCCTTTTTTTCATGTTTACTCATAGAAAGACCTTCTTCCACAGATTTTGTTTATTTTAACATATTCTTAATATGTTTGTAAACAGCAAAACAAAAAAACTACCAAAATCACAAAATAATGGTAGTTTTTTTATATAAATCAACTATATATTGTTCAGTCGAAATCAACCGAAAATTTTATATTTAAAGCTCTCATATATTTCAACCAGCTTAAAGCGTGGCTCATATCTCGGCTTCTTACTGACAAGCTTAATTTCTTTTTGATTAAGCACTGTTTTAAGCGTATTTTCTTCATCTGCAGCAGATATGCACATCGGTGGAAACATTACACACCACCAGTTTTTTCCTTCACCTTCCCCTATTTTTATTATCAAGGAAAGGTATTTCCCGGCGGGCAAAGTTACATTTTCATATGTTCTTGTCTCAAAATACTCATTATCAATACTGACATCAACATCATAACTCAATCCGTATTCCGAGATTACTCCTCGTGCGATTTCTGTTAACTCATCAATATGAGGTGTTATTTTCTCAACAGCATTTTCAACGGTAACACTGCCGTCAAAAATCTTTCCACCTTCATTTAGAACTGCATCACGAACAGCAATTTTTAAATTCTGATCAACTGCACTGTCAGAATTAGCAATAACATGAAGTCTCAATACATTCTGCCGTATCTGCGTTGATGTCTGAGCAAAAGAAAACACACTGAAAAGAATACTGGTAACGATGCCAAGCACAATTGAAATCTCAACTTTTCTGAATATAGACATAAGGTCAACTCCTCGTTATTATTTAAACGAATTGTTGACCCTATAATGGAACTTATTCATAAACAGACAAAATTTCTCTGGATTTTTCAATCAAAGCATCTGAAAGCTGTTTGGGAGCAAGAACCTTGATGTCAGACCCAAACTGCATTATCCAGCTTACAAGTCCGCTGCTGAGCTCAACATCAGCTTTGAAAACAAAGTGATTTTCATCATATATCTTCAGCGGAATTTCGTCTCCAAAACGCTCAAGAATATCATCAATAAGCCTGTTATCGCAACACAGCTCAACTTCACCTGACTCTCCCGTGAACATATTAAATATCTTATTAGAATAGTCCGCGGTGTCAAATTTATCAGTATACTTGGAAACTTTTGAAAAATGCTTAGCTTGTTTATCAAGAATTTTTACTTGAGAGATTCTGTCAAGCCTCAGGTGCATAAGATTGTTATATTTATCATTGTTGCAAACAAGATAATAGTGATCATTCGACCAAAGCAAGGAATAAGGATTAACAATAAAAACTTTTCCTTCGCTTTTTTTGAGGTAACGGTTTTCAAGCTTGCGTTTTGCATATGTAATCTGAACTTGGTTTGACCTTTTGATTGCATCATCAAGCGATTTAATTATATCGTACAAATCCTCTTTTTCGGACTTAAAGCTACTTTCAACATAAATCTGCTCCCTTAGCTCTTCTTCCTGAAACTCACTAAGCAAACTTCCAATTTTATAAATCAACGCCTTAGTTTTTCTTGAAGAAATGAATTTTGCAGCCTGAACAGCATCAATGAGAAGCCTGACCTCAGCAATATCGAATTTGCGTTCATTAAGATAATATCCGCGTTTAGGTGAACGGACATTAACAATATCCATCCCATACTCTTTAAGCGCTTCGATATCACTGTAGATTGATTTTCTTTCACAGCTTATGCCGTATTCAGACAAAAGATCACAAAGCTCATTTGCAGAATAAACATGGTCCTTATCTGTCTGCCGTGTAAAAATATCATGTAAAAAAAGAAGTTTAATCTTGTTCAATTCTTTTCCCACGGCAAGTCACCTCAATATTTCATTTTTTTATTGATTTCTTTAATAGTATCGCCATCTATTTTCAGAAGCTCACGGTCATAAGTGAAAATTCCGTTAACTTCAAACTCAACATCACTGACCTGCGTATAAACTGTTGCGCAGAGACCTTTTGAAATTTTAGGAATAATCTGCTTTTCAAACAAGTGCTTGTAAGCCTTTGTAAGAGAGTCCTTGTCCTTAAACATTATGTAACCAAAGCTCTTCTTTGCATTCCACATATGGTTTTCTATTTTTCGGCTGTATCCGCCGAATTCGGTAAGAGCAAAAGGTCTTCCGTCATTTCTTCTCATTGTAACAGGAAGAATATAACGGTGCATACTGTTAATTTCGGGGCCGCCCTGATCGTGCCAACCGCTTGCGTGGTCAACAATTCTAGATGGGTCATATTCCTTTAACTGTGTACCGATTCTCTTAGCATCAAACTGTCCCCAAGCTTCATTAAAAGGCACCCAGCAACCGATTGATGTGAAGTTATAGAGATTATCAATCGTTTCATACATTGCTTTTTCGTGTTCTCTTCTGCACTCTTCGGGAGCAACTTTAAAAAGTCTGTAGTTTGAATCATCAGCTTTTCTGATTCCGATATTTGGCAAGAAACCGACGACAAAATTATCAATTTTTTCAGCACCGCACACCATATCCTGCCAAACTATCATACCAAGTCTGTCACAGTGATAATACCATCTGTGAGGTTCAACCTTAATGTGCTTTCGAAGCATATTGAAACCAAGCTCTTTCATTGCTTTAATATCAAAAATCAATGCTTCATCGCAAGGCGCTGTAAGACCGCCGTCACTCCAATAACCCTGATCAAGAAGACCGCTTTGAAAGTACGGTTTATTATTAAGACACAACCTCGGTATTCTTTTATCATCATAACCTATGCTGAATTTTCTCATACCGAAATAACTTGATACGGTGTCATAGATATTGCCTGTCTCATTGCATAATGCAAGAGCGATATCATAAAGAAACGGATCCTCAGGACTCCAGAGCCTCGGATTTTTGATTTTGATTTCAGCATCTTTACGGTCAATCTCTCCTGCAAAAACAATCTTTTCGCCCTCTTTAACAATTGCTTTGATTACAGCGTCTCCGTTAAAATCAGTTGAAATCTTTACAAGTGAATTATCAATATCCGGCGTAATTTTGATTTTTTTAACATAGATATCTTCAACGGGTTCAAGCCAGACAGTCTGCCATATACCACTCGTTGCTGTGTACCAAAAGCCTTTACTCTCACGCACCTGCTTGCCTCTGTCCTGCCAATAAGCATCCGTAGGATCATATACGCGTACTATGAGTTCATTCTCACCTTCCGTTAACGCTGATGTAATATCAACGGAAAAAGGAACATAACCACCTTTGTGCTCAGTAACAAGCTTTCCGTTAATATAAACCCAACACTTCCAATCGACAGCTCCAAAATTGAGCATAACACGCTTGCCTTCAAAACAACTGTCAAGCTTGAAGCTTTTCTTATACCAAAGATAATTATCAGCGTCAACAGTTCTGCAGACACCTGAAAGATAACATTCAGGTGCAAAAGGAACAATTATTTCACCGTCATATTTTTCAGGGAAGCTGTCATCAAGACCGGTAATCGCGTATTCAAATCTACCGTTAAGATTCTGCCAATCCTGCCTTACAAGCTGAGGTCTGGGATATTCGGGAAGCGGACAGTCGAGGTCAACCGTTTCTGTCCATCTGGTTTTTAATTCTACCATATAATCAACTCCAAAAATTAAAAAGATTTAACTGCATTCTCCTGAGCTTCATTGAGCCATTTCTCGGCTTCGGATATTCCTTCCGGGGAGGCTTCGAATGTTTTTTCAACAAGGATCGTTTTGTCAGTCGCATCATATGCATTTTCTCCGTTATAATGCACTGCGTTAAGGATTAATCCATCGTCATTTTTTTCTAACCAAACACGGTAACGAAATGTTTTACCGCTGATATTACCGTAAAACTCATCACACCCTGCCGAGCCGGAATAAACATTTCCGTCACCTCTGAAAGGGATATTTCCCAAAAACCATATATAATTCGGCAACTTAACCATTTACTATCACCCTACCTTGCCGACAATAGCTTTATTTTCAACTCATTAATTCTGAAAACAAGAAATATCATTATTGGTTTCTTTTTCCGTATAAACTTATCCAATAAAGCATCAGTTTTCGTTTTAAAGGTTTTATACTCGTTACTACTGACATACAAAGAATAAAACATATCAGTGTTTAAGATTTCAGAAATATACCTGATTGACTCCCAAGCTTTCATATGAACAGCCGCAGTCTTTATTGAACAGAAAGCTTTATACAGATATGATGATGTAAGCCATGAACCAACCTGATCTTTATTACAATCAATACCTTTAAAATACTCAGATTTCCATACAAATATGAAATTAACAACATCAAATGAGTCGACGACAACTGAAGTTGCATTACCTTCATTAACATAATAAAAATATGCTTTTTCACTTACTAACGAAAGAGTTTCGCAGTGAAGAAGATATGTAAAAACAAATACCATATCCTCAGCGTACTTTCTGCCTGCAGGAAATTCAATGCCATTCTCCTTAATAATTGAAAGTCGAAACAGCTTTGACCAACAGGAGTAAAAGAACTGATTCGATGATGCGAGTATCCAATTCAGCTTTTCCCTGACATCGCAAACTCTATGAATCCCCGGAGAAAAAGTACTTTCAAAATTGGATAAATCTGATACATTGGAATCATAATTAGCACAGATAATATCAGCTTCACCCTGATTGAGCATTACAGAAAAACCGTTATCCAGTACATAATCATCACTGTCAAGAAAGAATACCCATTCACCCTCAGCTTTTAAAATACCGTTATTTCTCGCAACTGAAACACCTGAGTTTTTCTGATGGACAACAGTAATATTATCATATTCTGATGCATATTTGTCGCAGATATCACCCGAGCCATCAGTTGAACCGTCATCAACAAGTATAATTTCATTTTCAAAGAAATCGCTCTGGTTGATAACCGAATCAACGGCGCGTGAAAGATATCTGGAGCAGTTGTATACAGGAATAATTACAGAAACCTTGCGTTTCATAAAACACCAACTTTAATTATCCGAAAAATTTTTTAAACAGTGCTACAAGTCCTGAGCTTTCTTCAGCCTCAGGTTCGTTTTTCTCAGAATCAGCACTTACACTGGGCTTCAAGCTGTCAATTTTGTAAACAAAAACAACTGTTGACGACATATTGGCAGGTTTAGTTGTAAAAATAGTGTAACGCTTGCCAAGCTCAAGCCAAGCAGTCATTTTAGCGGTAATCTCATCAGCATTTCCCGCAATATTTGCATACTGTGAAATACCTTCAACTGCAAACGAACCTTCGATTCCCGTAAGTGCTGATTCAAGCGTCGAGAATACATCGCTGTCTGCTAAAATACGGAGTGCATCAATAAGCTCTTTATTTTCGTCAATTGCCGTCTGTAATTCCTGAAGAGTGGCAATTGTCTGAGGCAGGTTCTTGATTGATTGCTGCACTTGCGGATCATTTAAATCCTCTGACATTTGTTTGAGCAGCTCTAATGCCTTCTGAATATCTGCGCCTGTGCTTTCGTTTCCGAAGATGCTATTAATTACCTTCAGAGCCTCTTCCAATCCGTCAAAATCTGCAGTTGTAATATAATCACTTAAAAACTGAATCGTAGCTAAATTCTGCGGAGTTGCAAAATTATCAAGGAAATCCAATAAAGCTTTATTATTGTCATACAATGTAGCAGCTTTACTGACAAGGTTGCTTAACTCTGTGATTTTATTCGGATTTGATGTTAATGTCTGCAGGAGTTGATCTGCATTGATATTCTGAAGACTCTGTTGAATCGAGCTAAGCTTTGAAAGATTTTCTCGAACATCATCCATAGAAGTTGATATAGAATTAAGACCAATATCGAGAGATGCAATCGGAATTGCAGAGAACATAAAGTTTCCGAGTTCAAAATCTTTCACATCTGCAGAAATAACAAATGTATCATTAAATGAATACTGAATCTGTGTGTTGGCATTTTGAGTAATTTCAGTTAAGCCGAGACTTTCATTGATACCCGGGAACCCAACAAGAACAGCAAGCTGAGAATTACCGTTACCTATCGCTTTACCATTCATAACGCTGATATTCTGAAATTTAGTTTCATTTAAGGCAACACCACCAACCACAATCATCGGTGTATACATCGGCATATCGACGCCGTTTACTTTTACGATTTCTTGATGAGTATTATGCATCCTGATCGTGATTGTAACCTGACCGCTCTTGCCGACAAGCTCCTCCCCCGAAATAGGTGTACCGTTAAGAGTATAGCTCAATTCAAAATTCACCGGAAGAGGATTCGTTGAATAGCCTTGATAATAAAGATCAGTTGAATCCATATACCAGCGAAGATTCTGACCGCTTACATCAGGCATTGAGTCATCCTTGATGTTCTCGATCTGAGAAAGATTTGTCATATCATCAACATAAACCTGAGCTTTGTTAGTATGAATCCAATCGCTGACAATCGTCTGAGTAACTTTACCCGTTGAATCAAGGTTAACATATACCGTCTCATTTTTCGTTGCTGTTCCTGCCGGAGTAGTGTACTTGATCTGTTCAGAAACAAGACTGTCGGTATTGTCCATCTGCTGAACTGCTTTATTACAAGAACAAAGCAGAAGCATACCACACGCCAGCACCAAACACATTATTTTTTTATATGTTTTCATTAGCAATTTCCTCACAATCATTGTCCTGAGATGCTGAAGGAATATCAATATCTTCAGGAAGTTGAATTGACAATTTATCGGTTGAAGTATTTATCGTTGAAGCTTTCTTGTTTTTTCTGAGTTTCTTTTTATTATCTTTTTTGAAAGACTTATCTACAATCTTTTCAAAAGTAAGAAGCAACGGAGAAAGAACAAAGATAATAATCAGCGCGCTGATTATAGATCCGCGTGCAAGAAGAGCACACAACTCTTTAACAATAGAAATACTTGAAACAAAGTAAACACCTATTGTTACAAAGAAGAAAATGAGAGCACTTTGGAATATAGAATGCATTGACTCTGAAACCGCTTTTTTCATAGCTTCGTTTCTTTCCTTGCCGCTGAGCAACTCTTCCTTGAATCTTGATGTCAAAAGAATTGCGTAGTCAACCGTTGCACCAAGCTGAACACAGGATATAACAGTCGGAGCGAAAAATGACATCGGAGTTCCAAGAAGGGTTGAAATTGATTCATTTATAAAAATTGCGAACTCGATTGACAGAATAAGAATTATAGGAAGCGTCCAAGATTTAAACAGAATCAGTAGTATTATAAATATCGAAGCAATTGAAATAATGCTGGTTATCGTAAAATCAGTAACAGTAATATCAACCATATCACTATACATAGCACCTTCTCCGGTCATGTATCCGTCAGGGTCATATTCTTTGATAATCGAAAGCATTGCAGCAACCTGCTCGTTGGAGGCATCAGTAGCAGCTTCATATGCTGAGTTGACAAGCATAACCTGATATCCGCCTTGCTTTACAATATCAATAATTCCATCAGGAATAATTGAATCCGGAATCGATGAACCGATGAACTGATTATAGGCAAGCATTGATGTTACACCATCAAGGTCATTGATGCGATTTTCCATTTCAATAAGCTTTTCAGCTGATACAGAATCATTTACAACGACAAAATGTGATGTAGTCATATTAAACTCATCTTTTAATGTGTTGAGCGCTACAACAGAATCAAGGTCATCGGGTAAAGTTGAAGTTATGTTATAATACTTTTTAACATTGGCTGAAAGCAAAACTGAAGGAACAAGAAGAATGGCAAAAACTGCAACAAAAGCTTTTTTGTGCTTTATAGAAAAATCAATAATTTTCGTAAACTTCGGAGTAAAAACCTTGTGCTTTTTCTTATTAATCAACTTGTCAAAAACAATCAGATATGCCGGCAGTATCGTTATCGAAGAAAATACACCTATCAAAACGCCTTTTGCCATTATAATACCGATATTAAATCCAAGCGTAAGCTGCATAAAGCAAAGAGCTAGGAAACCGAAAACCGTTGTAGTTGAACTGCCTATCAAAGATGTAAACGATGCTTTAAGCGTTTTTAACATCGCTTCTTCTTTTGTTGCAGAATATTTCTTTTCCTCATCAAAACGGTTGATAACGAAAATTGAGTAGTCCATTGTTACTGCAAGCTGCAGTATCGCAGCAACGCATTGCGTTATGTACGAGATTCCGCCTACTAACCAGTTTGTTCCCATATTGTAAACAACGGAAGAGCCCAGAACCACAAGCATAATAAACGGCAGAACATACGATTTCATCGTAAACAAAAGAATGATTAAAACAAAGACAACCGCCAAGGCAATATAAATTGGAAGTTCCTTGTTTGTTAGCTCTTTTGTATCGGCGTTGATCGGCGTCAGGCCGCTCAGCATACACTGATTCTTCGTAACCTGCTTAATGTTATCTATAGCCTCAATGGTATCCTTTGAAGAACATCCGGGATCAAACTGGACAAACATCATTGTATAGTTACCATTCTCGCTGTAAAAAACATTTCTGATTTCATCAGGAAGAATATCCTGGGGGATGCTTGTATCAATCAAATCGCTGTACCAAAGCACTGAAGCGACATTGTCTACTCCCTCAATCTTGTTTTTCAGTTCAACTACCCTCTTGGGTTGCATATTTTCAACAATTACCATAGTAGTTGAATCAACATTATAAGTTTCACTTAAAATTTGCTGACCCTTTACCGAATCAAGCTTGTCCGGCAAATAAGATAAAATATCATAGTTAACCTCCGTTACCATATAACCAAGCAAACACGGAATAAGAAGGACAAACGATAAGATGATAATTAGCTTAGGTCTTTTTGTAACAAACTTAGAAATTTTTTCCATAGTACCACCTAATCAGTATAGAAACCTTGTAAAAAGATTAAAGATAGAAAAAAGATACACTATAAAGCTGATAACAATTACTACAGACAAAATAACAATAATAAGTTTCACCTTTTCATACTCATCTGCATTCATAATATATCTCATAACCGAAAAGAAGTTTTTACCAAACAAATCAAAGTAGCTGATTGTATATGTTTTAAAAACTGAGGTATCTTTTTCATCAATTTCAAAAACACGAACTCCTCTTGAAATCATATTACCATAGCTTCTGAAGGATGCGCCCGGAGTCTGAACGATATTAATACCATCAAGCTCAGCTGTAAAACAATTAAGATGGTCGTGTCCAGTAACAAGGGCACAAACATCACCGCGGCGTCTGATTGCATCGAGCTGCCCGAAATCCTGAGAGGTAGTTTCGGCATATTCAAAAGCAAATCCTGATGCTTTTTCTTCATCGAGCTTATAAAACTTTCCATCACGGGCTTTGACAGCCATTTTTTCGCCTTCATCACATTCTTTAAAGAGAGATTTTGTCTGCGGCAAAGGGATATGCTGAAACATAAGAGACATAACAGGTTTTCCGCATTCTTTCTCTAAACGCATACTTTCTTCTTCATACCATTTGACAGCTTCCGGCTTGACATATTCAAAGCAATTGTCACCATTATCGTCTGAACCAGCAGAATCAACCATCCAGAGATTATATGCTATATTATCTGAATCTGAAGCATAAACGGGAATGTTGTATGTATCGCAATCGAGTCCGTTATTCGAAAGATTATAAGGAACACAATTCTTGTATGAACCGTAAATTTCTGCCTGCTCATTTTTTGTTATACAATTTCGATCATCGTGGTTGCCGTACACAAAAGCGAACGGTAGATTTCTTTTCTCCAAAGGATCCAAAAGATATCCGAGAGCCTTTTTCATCCGTTTCAATGTACCTTTTTTACTCTTGACATTTTGCCAATTTCCAATTGGTGCGTCATTTATATGATTACCGAGAATATTATCTCCCGTAAGAACAACAAGGTCAGGATTGACTTTATCATATATTTTATTGAGCATTTTAAACATTCCTCTGCGCGGAATGTGCATATCCTGAGCGTCACTCACCTGCAAAATGATAAATTTACCATCTTTGTTGAATCTGAGCTTTTTATTATACATAAAAATACCAACTTTCTATATTTAATGTATTTTATCACATTTAATCATTTATTGCAAGGAAAACGCAAAGGAAAAGCCACCCTAGGGTGGCAAATTTATGTATTATCTTCACTCTTTTTAATTTTAAATACTAAACGAAAAATTCCTTTGAGAGCTTTTGGCATTTCAAACATTACTACCTTCAATTAAATCCCTCCACTATTTAGCTACAATGATGCCGAGAATAACAATCACCATTGAGAGAACTGCAACAATAAATGTTTTCGGGCACATCAGCGAAATCAGCATTCCAAGACCGAAAGCAGTGAAATAAAGTCCAATTCTGCTTGAACAGCAACGATTTCTTCTCATAAAAACACCACCATAGTTTTTACTAACATACTATGATGGTGTTTATAAACTGTTACAGTTGCCAATCTTTCAAATTTTTAACTTCATTGTATAAAGTCACATAACTTTCGTATCTGGAAGGATTTATTTTCCCTTCATTAAGAGCTTCAATGACTTTGCAGCCCTTATCACCTGTATGCGAACAAGAAGAAAATTTACAAAGACCAAGGTAGTCGGAAAACTCCGGAAAACAATCGGCTATTTCATCCTTTTTAATTATATCATTTGTTTCAAAATCAAGAGATGAAAAACCGGGTGTGTCTGCAATGTAACCATTTCCGGTTTTAAATAATTCAACATGGCGAGTGGTATGCCTTCCACGACCGAGCTTATGGCTGACTTCACCGGTTTCAACAGAGAATTCAGGATCAATGCAGTTAAGAAGAGAAGATTTACCGACACCCGAGTTGCCTGTAAAAACACTTGTTGAACCCTCAATAAGCTTTAGCACTTCCATAACGCCTTTTCCTGTTTTATTGGAAACGACAAAAACATCAATTCCAGAATTCTTGTATCTTTCGGCAAATTCATCAGCATTGTGTAAATCATCTTTTGTAAAAACAATTACCGGTCGGACATTCTTATGAATCGCGACAGCCGTCAATCTGTCTATTATAAGAAAATTTGGGCGCGGCTCGCAGGTCGAAGAAACTATAACAAGATTATCAACATTTGAAACAGGAGGCCTTACAAAAAAATTCCTTCTTTCAAAAATCTTGTCAATCGAATTCTTACCGTTACTCTCAACCGATATTTCAACATCATCTCCGACAAGAGGAGTTATTTTCTCTTTGCGAAAAACACCTCTAGCCTTGCATTCATATATCATACCGTCAGCCTCTACATAATAAAAACCGCCGACTCCCTTTATAATCTTACCGCTTAAAATCAATTCATCTCACCAAGAGTCAAAGTAATATTTACATTGTCCGGATGTTGGTGCCCAGAAACAGGAAACTGTTTTACAACTATCATTCCTTCTTCAACTATGCTGATTTTTGATTCATCAAAACCTGCAGCAATAAGCTTCTGCCTCGCATCTTCCGGAGTATCACCCAAAACATCAGGCATAATAAGCATCGGCTCCGTTGTCGTTGACTCGCTCGTTGAATCATCAATATACTCAAAAGTTGAAATATTAGAAATTTCACAGGGTGATTTAGTGAAATCAATATCACATTTATAAACCAATTTATTATTTACGAAAACCTTTAAATTTGAAGCCGCCTTATGGCCGTTAATAGCGAAGCTATACGATGAACCGTCAAGATAATAACGATCAACCGTAAGAATATTCACACCATCAAGACTTGCAGTAATTGTTCCGTACTCGCCCAAAGTAGGCAAAGTAATATTAATGTAAGTTGACTGTTCGACTTTAATGCCGAGACTGATCGTCAGAACAATTTCCGAACCCTTGGGAATCTTAGTATCTTTACTAACTGAGCTTTTAATAACATAATCACTTTTTATCGTATCATCGTAATCATGTTCAATCTTTACAACAAATCCGCTGGCTTCCAGAACTCGCGTTGCATCAGCCTTAGGAAGACCTGTAACATCAGGAACAGGAATAACCTCAACATTGTTTGAATTATAAGATAAATATCTTATTGTTACTGTTGAACCTGCATAGACCTTGTTGCCCGGAGCAGGAGTTATGTCAATTACAGTACCGGCTTCAATACCTTTTTCTTCATAATCCTTTGTATATTCGACCTCACGGTCAACTGTCAGAAGATCAAGCGCCGCCAAAGCATTTTTAACGGTTACATAGTCCTTGCCTTCAAGATCCGAAGGTATCGTAACAAAATCCTTACCTACAGCGATAACAATTTCAATAACCTGTTTTCCCGGATCAATTTTTTCTCCTGCGGCAGGAGTCTGGGAAATAATTGTATTCGGTTTTGACGATAAGTCTGTTTTTTCAGTTATTTTGAAAGTAAACTGCGAATATTTTGTTTTAAAATCTTCCGAATATTCCTGACCTATAAAATCAGGAACCTTTTCTTTGCCGCTGAACCAACCAAAGCCAAAAATTCCGACAGCCATAACACCCAAGCCTAACACTAACGCAATAATTACTCCGATGAGAATTGGGATTGTTTTATTCTTTTCGATCGGCTCATCATCATAATCACCATCGTCGGAATCGACCTCATATGCGGTCACATTATTTGTAACATTCGGTATATACTTGGTTTTGTCATTGTTTGAATAGCTGTAATCAAACTGAATTGACGGATTTCTTCTGAATTCTTCAAGATCGAGAAGCATTTCAGCTGCCGACTGATAACGGTCATTGGGATTTTTTTGCATCGCTTTGATAATTATTTGCTCAATTCCGATAGGAATTTGAGGGTTTATCATACGCGGCATAACCGGATCCTTCTGCAACTGCATAATAGCAACAGAAACAGTATTATCAGATTCAAAAGGAACCCTTCCTGTCAGCATTTCATAAAGCATAACACCAACAGAGTAGATATCCGCCTTATCATTCGTAATATCTCCGCGAGCTTGCTCCGGACTAATATAATGAACCGACCCTATTGCGGAATCAGTCATCGTCCTGGTCTCACTTGCAAAAAAGCGTGCAATACCGAAATCCGTTACCTTGATTACACCGTTTTCAAGCAAAAGTATATTTTGCGGTTTGATATCTCTATGTACGATTCCCTTGTCATGAGCATGTTGAAGGGCTCTGAGAACCTGCATAATAAAGAAAACAGCCTCACGATGATTGACGAATCCTTGCTGTTGAATATACTCTTTAAGCGTAATGCCTTCAACATATTCCATAACGATATACTGCAATCTGTCACCATAGCTGACATCGTATACCTTAACAATATTCATATGTGAAAGAACCGCAATAGCTTTTGATTCGTTTTTAAATCTTCTTCTGAATTCTTCATTAGCAAGGAACTCTTCCTTGAGAATTTTAACAGCAACTATTCTGTCGTCTATATTGTCATAAGCTTTATAAACAACAGCCATTCCGCCAACACCGATTATCTCTCGGATTTCATAACGGCCATCAAGCCTTTTACCTACATAATTTTGCATAATACTACCTCCGTTTTTCACTCGGTAACAGTTACCACGGTAACATTATCTCCGCCGCCGTTAGCATTAGCCTCCGCAATAAGAACATCGGCAAGCTCATAACTGTCATAAGTATTGCAGATATGAAGTATTCTTGACTCATCAACAAAATTCGACAAGCCATCAGAGCAAAGAAGCACAATGTCGCCTTCGTGATATATTTCCTGGGAAAAGTCTATTCTGATAGTATCGTCAACACCCAGCGCTCTGGTAATAACATTTTTTTGCGGATGATCCTTGGCCTCTTCCGGTGTAATCTCTCCCCTGTCAAGCATAAGCTGTACAACGGAGTGGTCAGTTGTCATCTGCGTTATGCTGCTCTGAGAAACAACATATATTCTGGAATCACCAACATTAGCCAGGTAAATATTATCATTTTTGATTATCACAAGAACAACAGTAGTTCCCATTCCCTTAAGATCTGTGTCACTTCTTGAACGAGAGTACACCGTTGCGTTTGCTGCTTCGACCGCAGACACCATCAGATGTTTGATTGAATTATCATTCATAGCCTCGTGATATCCATTGTTGAGCTTCTCTGCAATAGTATTTGCGGCAGTTTCGCTGGCAATATTTCCGCCGTTAGCTCCACCCATACCATCGCAAACAAGAGCCCATGTTACACCGTCGGCAAATTCACCTGCAAGACAAAAATCCTGATTATTCTGCCTGACAACTCCAACATCAGACTTTGCTGAAATTTTCACAGTCATCCCTCCTTACGGAATTACGGACATGCTTGCTTCTTAACTGTCCGCAAGATGCATCAATATCCGAACCCAGACTGCGTCTGACAGTCGTATTGACACCTTTTGAGTTTAATATCTTCATAAAACGCTGTAAACGATCATTTGTGCTTCTCTTATGCTCACTTTCATTAATTTCATTCGCAGGAATCAAATTAACATGGCAAAGCATACCTCTAAGTAAGCCTGCAAGCTTCAACGCACATTCATCAGTATCGTTAACATCTTTAATCATTGCATATTCAAACGAAATTCTTCTCGATGTTTCTTTTGTATAATCTTTACAAGCTTTTATGAGCTCGTTGATTGGATATTTTTTATTGATCGGCATAACCTCTGAGCGCATCTTATCGTCAGGCGCGTGCAACGAAACAGACAAGGTTATCGGAAGTTTTTCGTCAATCAGGTCATAAATTCTCGGTACTATACCGCAGGTTGAAAGAGATATATTTCTCAACGAAAGATTGAGTCCCTTTTCTTCACCCGCGAGCCTCAGAAAACGGATTGTATTTTCATAATTATCAAGCGGCTCGCCCATTCCCATCATTACAACATGGGAAATTCGGATATTCATATCGCGCTGAGCGGCATGAATCTGGCCGAGTATTTCAGAAGGCATAAGACTTCTCACGCAACCACTCTTTGTTGAAGCACAGAAAACACATCCCATTTTGCAACCAACCTGGGATGATACGCAAAGTGTGTATCCGTATTTATATTTCATCAAAACGGACTCAACAAAGTTTCCGTCTGATAATCTGAACAGATATTTAACGGTTTCATCTAAATTCGAAACCTGCTTAAGTTCGATTTCACAACTATTGATCGGATACTTTTCTGCTAGCTTTTCTCTCAGAGATTTAGGCAGATTAGTCATCTCATCGTAACTCATAACACCGTAAATCTGCAACCAATCAAATATTTGTTTTGCTCTGAAGCGAGGCAAACCCATAGAAGAAACAACATCTTCAACTTCCGTGAAAATCATTGATTTTATGTCAAATTCACGCAAAATTACACTTCCTTAATCTTTCTGAGACCTGCAATGAAAAAGCCATCACAGTCATGTAAATGAGGCATTAATGTTACATAGTCAGTGTCCTCAGCATATCTTTTTAAGCAACTAAGCACGGGAACCGATTCAAAATTCTTATGTTCATTTAAAAATTGATTAACAATATTTTCGTTTTCTGCCTTGTTTAACGAACAAGTTGAATAAACCAAAGTACCGCCGACTTTCAAATACTTTGATGAAATACAAAGTATAGAATACTGCAATTTTGGCAATTTGTCAACTTCCACCGGGTCCTTATACCTGATTTCAGGCTTTTTCCTTATAACACCAAGACCCGCACAAGGAACATCGCAAAGAATTTTATCAGCCATAGGAAGACCTTCGTTATAAACAGAACCGTCATTAACAACAGTTTTGATATTAGTTATACCCAGCCTTTGAGCACCCTTTTTAATAAGTTCCAGACGATGCTCATAAAGATCCATTGAATATATAACGCCGCTGTTTTCCATGTGCTGTGCTAATGTAAAGCTTTTACCTCCCGGTGCCGCACATATATCGAGCACCGTTTCACCTTTTTTTACACCAAGGGCCGAACAGCATAACTGAGAAGCGGTATCCTGAACATGGAACAAACCATCAAGATAAGCTTTCGTTTTATGTAATGCTCCCGTTCCTTTTACAACTAAAATATCATCAGACAATTTTGAATCCATTGATTCAAAGCCCTCTTTTTCAAGAAGCGTCACTAATTTCATCTTTGTAGTCTTCAAAGAATTAATTCTGATTACTGTGTCAACAGACCCTGACAGAGACTCAAGAAGACTTAAAGCGTTATCATTCCCATAATCATCTGCCCACAAATTACAAAGCCATTCCGGAACAGAATATTTCAAAGACAAATTATCCGTTTCAGTAAGTCCATTTGCAGAGGCTTTTCTTAAAACCGCGTTCACGAGACCGGTAGCAAACGAAGCTCCGTTATTTTTACAAAGTTTGACACTCTCATTAATTGCGGCAGAATCGGGTATCCTATCCATATATAACACCTGATAAGCACCTATTCTCAAAATTGTCAGAACCTGAGGTTTCAGCTTTTTCAGAGGTTGTTTAAGGCACCTTGAAAGCTCATAATCCAGAGTTATCATTCTTTCTGTTACCCCATAAACCAATGCAGAAACAAATGCTCTGTCAACCTGGTTTAATTCAGACTTATCAAGATAAGTGTCAAGAATAAGATTTGAATAAGAATTATCTTTTTGTATTCGATTTAGAATTTCAAAGGCAATTTGTCTGGCTGTTTTCATAGAATCCCTTAATCGCGTCTGCTGTTACCCAAAAGACGCATCGCGTAATATAACAAGTTGACTATAGCTGTCGCAAGAGCTGCAACATATGTCATTGCAGCGGCAGTAAGAACACTCTTGGCTCCATCATGCTCCTGCGGTGCAAGCATACCGGTTTCTTCAATAACCCGTAAAGCTCGTCTGCTTGCATTAAACTCAACCGGAAGAGTAACGAACTGAAAAACCGCTACCAGTCCGTATAACGCAAGCCCGGCAATTATAAAATAGAAACCTAGATTCGAGGAATTAGCACCATAAGCAATAAAATAGCCTAAAAAAGCGATAATAAGACCAAATCGAGAACCAAAATTTGTAACAGGTACAAGAGCAGTTCTGATTTTATTAGGAATATAATTCTCAGCGTGCTGTGCAGCGTGACCCGCTTCATGGCAGGCTATGCCGACGGCCGCAACCGAGGTGCTGTTATATACTCCGCTTGAAAGACGGATCACCTTTTCATTCGGAGAGTAATGATCAGTAAGTTTACCTGAGCAAGACTCAATTCTGACATCGTTAACTCCGTAATGATTCAGAATCATCTGAGCCGCCATTGCTCCGGTAATCCTGCGAGAATTCTGAATTTTAGAGTATTTCTTATATGCACTGTTAACCTTAGCTTGAGCTAAAATAGAAAGAATAAGCACAGGAGCTGCAAAAAGCAAATACTGAAAATAACCGTAACCGTAATAACCGAACATAATATCACCTTACTTTAATATTGTTCCCACCTCAATAGGATTTCCCCGCAAAAAATCCGAGGCTTTCATAGCTTTTTTACCCTCAGTCTGCAAAACAACAATTTCAATTGATGTTGATTCACCGCAAGAAACAACAAGTTTTTTATCAGAAACGATAACCTCTCCCGGCTGTCCGTTACTTTTATCTGAAATAATCGTTTTATGAATTTTAATTGTCTTTTCACCAAGTTTTGCCGTAGCTACAGGCCAAGGCGACAGACCTCTTACTTTATTATGAATCGACAAAGCACTTTCATTCCAATTTATCGGACACAAATCCTTGGTAAGCATAGGAGCATAGTTGGATTTTTCATCATCCTGTTTTTCAGGGATAAGTTCACCCTTTAAGAGTAAATCAATCGTTTCAGCCATAACCTGAGCACCAAGAAGTGAGAGTTCATCGTGAAGCTCACCAGCTGTTTCATTTTCACCTATACTAACTTTTTTTGTCAGGAGCATATCACCTGTATCCAACCCGACATCCATCTGCATAGCGGTAACGCCGCTTTCCTTTTCCCCGTTTATAACACACCATTGGATAGGTGCAGCCCCTCTGTATCGTGGAAGAATCGACGCGTGCATATTAATACATCCGTATCGAGGAAAATCAAGGATTTCTTTTGGTAAGATTTTACCGTAAGCAACAACGATGATCAATTCAGGGTTGAGCATTTCAATAACGGATAACACCTCGCCGTCCCTCATTTTAGTCGGCTGATAAACAGGTATGCCTGCTTTAACGGCACATTCCTTTACCGGCGGAAACTGCATTTTATGTCCGCGTCCTTTAGGCTTATCGGGCTGTGTAAAGACGCCTTTCACATTATGACCGTCATCAATAAGCCTTTGAAGACAAGGAACCGCAAACTCAGGTGTTCCCATAAAAACTATATCCATAGTTTACCTCCGTTATTCGCTTTCAAGCTCACCGACAAGATGACTTGTGTAAAGAATTCCTTCAAGATGGTCAAGTTCGTGGCAGAAGCAACGAGCCTTCAAATCTTCGCCCTTATACAAACACCACTTACCTTCACGGTTCTGAGCCTTAACTATTACTGATTTAGGTCGTTCAGTTACACCAAATTTGCCCGGAAGAGAAAGACATCCTTCCGTTTCATGCTGAACTTCTTCCGATTTTTCAATTATTTCAGGATTTATCAATTCAAGATAACCGTCTCCACAATCCATAACAACGATTCGTCTTAAAATACCGACCTGAACTGCTGCAAGACCTGCACCCTGAGCTTTATATAAAGTATCCTTCATATCATCAAGAATGGTAAAGAGCTTCCCGTCAAAATTTTCAACAGGTCTGCTTTTTTTTGACAATATAGGATCACCTAATTTCACAATATTTCTGATTGCCATTTCTTTTTCCTTTCTAAAAATCAAAGAATATTTTCGGGATTTAAATCTATATAAACCGACACCGTCTTCAACGAGCTTTCTTCTGACAATTCCTGAAGAACCTCAGAAATCAAGCTTCTAAAACTCTGAGAATTTTTACACTTGATTATAAGACGGTATCTGAACTTGTTGCTCACTCTGGCAACTCGAGCCGGCATAGGGCCGACAACGATGACCTTTTCATCTTTATATTTAGTTTTAATTTTTTTTGTAAGAATCAAAAAGAATTTTGCGGCAGCCGCATGAACCTTCTCCTCATTAAGTCCAAGAAAACCTGCAAGAGCTATATCGCAATACGGAGGATAAATCATCTTTTTTCTCAATTTAATCTCAGTGTTGTAAAAGCTTTCATAATTCTGTTCAGAAGCCATAGTTATGACACTATTTTCAGGATTCATAGTTTGAATTATCGCTTTACCCTTAAATTTACCGCGACCGGCACGGCCGACAACCTGAGTTAATAAATCGAAAGTTCTCTCCTGACTTCGAAAATCGTCGTTACTGAGCTGAACATCAGCGTTAATTACTCCGACAAGAGTGACATTTTCAAAATCATGACCTTTTGCTACCATTTGCGTTCCCAACAGAATATCATAATCACCTTTCGAAAAAGCATTAAGCTTTTCTTCATAAGCGTGCCTACTCATCGTTGTATCGGCATCCATTCGCAAAATGCGAGCATCAGGCAGCAAGGCTGCCAGCTCATCTTCAATCTTCTGTGTTCCGACACCTGAGTAACGGACATTCTGCGACTTGCATTGCGGACAGTCAACGGTAAAAGGCTGAGAGTGGCCGCAATAATGACACATAAGACGATTATTTATCTTATGATAAGTCATAGAAATACTGCAGGATGGACAGGTAAACACATAGCCGCAAGATTTGCAAGATGCGAATGTGTTATAGCCCCTGCGATTCATCAAGAGTATCGACTGATAACCCTTTTCTAAATTTTCTTTCAGAGACTCATAAAGCACCTTGCTGAAATAAGACGATTCACTTAAAGCATCAAGGCACATATCCGCTATTTTAACTTCAGGTAGCTGTGACTGCGAAAATCTTTTAGTAAGTTTATTGAGATGGATAATACCTTTTCTGGCTTTAGAAAAGGTTTCAATACTTGGCGTCGCACTTGCAAGAACAGTCAGGCCCTTGTGATAAGAGCATCTGAATCTTGCAACATCCTTTGCACTGTACCTTGGATTCTGTTCAGATTTATAAGTATGCTCCTGCTCCTCATCAACAATAATTAAACCAAGATTCTCAAAAGGAGCAAAGACAGCACTACGCGTGCCTATTACTATCTGAACATCGCCGTTTTTAACGCGCTTCCATTCGTCAGTTCGCTGACCTGCTGAAAGAGCGCTGTGGAACACCGCGATTTTGCTTCCGTAGCGACCGCGGAAAATATTAATCGTCTGCGGAGTCAGAGCAATCTCCGGAACCATAACAATAACCTGCTTATCTATTGAAACCATATAATCAATAAGCTTAAGATAAACCTGTGTTTTACCGCTGCCGGTCACTCCGAAAAGCAATGCAGATGTACCCTCACCTTTTTTATAAAGCTTCAGCATATTATTGTAAGCTTTCTGTTGCTCATCATTAAGCAATATCTCCTGAGTGTTGACCTCTTCTGTAAATTCACCACCCGGAATTCTGAAAACTTCACTGTCAAATAATTCAGCGTAACCCTTTTGTGCAATCGCGTGAACGACCGCTGGTGTAAAACCAGTAAAATAACAGACTTCTTTAACAGACGCCGAGCCGATATCAGCAAGAAGCGAGAGAACCTCCCTTTGCTTCTTTGTCATTTTATCCGTTGAAGCAAGCGCTGTAAGACCTTCGTCAGTTATTTTAACCATCTTAACGGTAAGATCTCCCGCTTTTCTTGCGGAATCATAATTTCTGAACAAAAGACCTTTTTTGCGCATCCTTTCAAGAACATCCATATCAGGAATAAATCCGAGCGTTTTAAGCACTTTTTCTCCGTCAACATAGGTATTCTTGCTTTTTATATAATTATAAATCTGCAGGGTATCGCTGTCACAACCGGACAAATCAACATCAACTGCAGCCGCATATGTTGTAACAACACGGTGACACAAACCGGCAGGAAGAATTGTTTTCACAGCATCAAAAAGAGTACAGAATGTGCGCTCTTTAAGCCAATAAACCAGCTTAAGCATTTCATCCGAGAGTATTGGTTCATCGTCAATTAACTGTGCTATTTTCTTTAATTTAGGAGGTTTCTCATTCGTCTCATAAAATTGCAAAACTATGCCCTGACGGCATTTATTTGAGCTGCCGAAGGGCACAAGAACCCGACACCCGGGCTTTGCTGACGAGGTTTTTTCATCTGTGAGGTAATCATATGCCTTGTCAAAAGATGTTGTTGAATTTTCGATAGCAACTGATACAACCTTAAACATGGCACACTAACCTCCACTCCTAATTATTCATTATAAGTTTTTAATCTCATCTGGCTCAATAATTTTGTACTTACCTTCAATAATCTCGTCAATTGCAATGCTGACGGGCTTTTCAACGAGGATTATTCCCTCATCCTCTGCCTCCTCTGAAATTTCACGAGCTCTTTTAGCAGTTGCTCTGACAAGAGAGTATCTGCTCATATGATTTGAAAGAACGGAACCAAGATCAGGGTTGAATTTGAATTTTTTGTTTTGATCGAACATTATTTATTTACCTCACTTAATAAATTGTTTCTTCTGCTTACTTTAAGCTGTTCTGCAGAAATAATTGTTTTTATATCATCAACTGCTGACATAAGGTCATCATTGACTACAACATAATCATACTCACATATCCTTGACAGCTCATTACAAGCAATATCAAGTCTTCTTTTGACATCCTCATCATCTTCACTGCCTCTGCCTCTAAGCCTTTTTTCAAGGACCTCTAAGCTGGGCGGCGTTAGGAATATACTCACGGCATCGGGATACATTTTTCTGATATTACCTGCACCCTGAACTTCAATCTTTAACACTACAATTTTCCCGTCTGCCAACCAATTGTCAACAGGTGCTTTCGGTGTACCGTAATAGTTATTTCCGTATTTTGCATATTCAAGCATTTTTTCGCTTTCTATTGCTGAAAGAAAAACAGATTCATCAACAAAGAGATAGTCAATTCCATCAACTTCGTTTTCTCTTCGTTTTCTTGTAGTCATTGAAACAGACTGAACAATTCCTAAATCAAGCTTAAAAAGCTCAGCTAAAACGGTATCTTTACCTGAACCTGACGGACCTGAGAGAACTATAAGCATTCCTTCTTTAAGCATCCTCTTCATCCTCCTCGTATTCCTTTTCTTCATCAAGCCTGTTAGCTACGGTTTCAGCCTGGAGATATGTAAGAATTACCTGATCGCAGTCAGTAATTATTACAGCACGCGTTCTTCTTCCATGAGTAGCATCAATCAGCGTTCCGTTTTCTTTACAGACCTGAATAATTCTTTTTATCGGAGCAGATTCGGGGCTTATAATCGCTATGATGCGTTCAGCATTAACCATATTACCAAAACCAATGTTGATTAACTTCATAATCAATGCCCCCTTATTCTATATTCTGAACCTGTTCGCGGATTTTCTCTACTTCAGACTTAATATCAAGAACACAACGGGCAATGTCAACATCACTTGCCTTTGAGCCGATTGTGTTTGCTTCCCTGTTAATCTCTTGAACAAGAAAGTCCATCTTTCTTCCGATTGCTTCATCTGAATCAAAGAAACCTTTGAGCTGATCGATGTGGCTTCTTAATCTGACTGTTTCCTCAGCAACAGCAATCTTATCAGCATAAATTGCAGCCTCTGTAAGGATTCGTGTTTCATCAACATTAACCGACCCGATTACCTCCTGCATTCTTGTAAGAAGCTTCTGGGTATACTCTTTAACTGTTTCCGGTGACCTGGACTCAACATACTTAACCTTATCGAGAATAATGTCTGCGCGAGAACAGATATCGTCACGAAGTCTCTCGCCCTCAACCTCGCGCATTTCAATAAATTTATCTACAGCCGATTCTGCAACACTCTTTACCGCATTCCATATCTTATCTTCATCAGCCTCTTCTTTTCTGATAAGCAAAACATCGTTAAAACGCGCAAGAATACCGGCGTTAAGATTGTTTTCAATTCCATATACTTCAGAAAGAGTTTCAAACGCTTCTGCATAGCCTTTCGCAAGAGAATGATTTACTTCAACAACAACATTGTCATCCTCAAGGTTGTCCACCTGGACATAACATTCGATTTTACCGCGAGAAACCCTTGACTGAACATAGCTTTTAAGTTTTTCATCGAGAAATCCGTATATTCTGGGTGTTCTTGATGAAAAATCAAAATACCTATGATTAACACTCTTGATCTCAACGGTTATATTCATTGAGTCAATGGTCTGCTGACTGCGACCGTAACCTGTCATACTTCTAATCATAACAATACCTCTTATTTTCCTTTACAGCAACTTCCTTGAAGAAGAGACGGTATATCACCCTTATAAGTTCCTTCTTCCAATTCAAAACCAAGCGTCACAGCAACATCAACGCCTTTATCTGATTTGAATTCAGCTATATAAACATTACGGTTTCCACCAAAATTCAATGCACTGCGAATGAGCCCCTCAATGGTCTCAGTATCATTGTCATAAACATCAACAGACAGTATTTCCATTGAATATCCATTCAACCTGAATGCACACTTGCCGCATTCTTTACCGTTATCAGACAAATCATATCCGATATAACCATTTACAGTTTCATCCTCACAAAACGGAGCGCCCAGTTCTTTAAAATTAACAGGTAAAAATTTAAGCATATCCAAGCTCCTAAAACTTATTAACACGCATTCCCGATGATACCTTTAGACGGTGCACCTCATCTTCGGTAAGATTTCTCCATTTACCCTGAGGAAGCATACCAAGCTTAACTGAACCAATATGGGTTCTTTTCAGACGAGCAACCTCAAGTCCCAAAGCTTCGCACATACGGCGAATCTGGCGGTTTCTGCCTTCATGCAATATTATCTCGAGCACAACGCGATTTTCTGATTTGTCAATAATATGAGCATCTGCCGGAGCAGTTTTTCTGCCGTCGATTTCAATGCCTTCATTAAAAGCAAAGAGCTGATCTTCGGTTATATTCGGCCTTATTGTTACTCTGTAGGTCTTAGGAACATGCTTTGACGGATGAGTAAGGTGATTTGCAAACTCACCGTCGTTAGTCATAATAAGAAGACCTTCAGAATCTCTATCCAACCTGCCGACAGGATACACGCGTGCGCCAACATCCTTTACAAGCTCAGCTACGCACTTCCTGCCCATTTCATCTTCCATTGTGGTTATAAATCCTCTCGGCTTATGAAGCATAATATAATAAAGCTTCTTAGAGGATACAATTTTTTTGCCGCTTACCGTAACGGTATCACGCTTTGGATCTACTTTATCTCCGAGTCCTGCAATCTTACCGTTAACCTTTACCTTGCCCGCAAGAATCATCTCTTCCGATTTTCTTCTTGAAGCTACAGCACACTGCGACAAATATTTTTGAAGTCTGATTCTATCATCAGTCATAAATACTCTCCTATAATTTACGATACACTCTCTGCCGTTACAACAGGCTCAGTGTCAACTGCTACACCGTTAAGGTAATACACACAATTACCAACAACCGTATTTTCTCTAACTGGGGCATAAAGAAACTTGTTTAAAAAAACTTTATATGTCACTTTAGCACCGCTTTTGAATGAGTAGTTATGCTCTCTCAGGTTAATCCTTACCTTGTCTGCAACCGCGCCAACAACCGGCAGATATGCAGGTATATCAGCACGAACGGATCCGTTTTTTAAAACACTGAATCCGTAATCCAAAAGCTTTTTATGATCATTCCAATCATCAGGAGCATTAAGAGTTACTGCAACGAGCTCAGATGATTCTTTTTTCGCATAAGAAACAAGACATCTTCCGCTTTTTTTGGTAAAACCCGTTTTAATTCCAAGCGCATAATCATAATATTTCAGCAATTTATTATGATTATAAAGTGTTCGCTTTTGCGGTGGGTTTCCAAATGTAAGCGAAGCGCTCTGAGCCGAACAGACCGCAACAAACTTAGGGTTTCTGACCGCTTCTGCTCCTAACAAAGCCATATCATAGGCAGTTGAATAGTGCTCATCACTATCAAGACCCGAAGGTGTTACAAAGTTGGTATTATCCATACCAATCTCTTCAGCCCTTTTATTCATCATATCAGAAAAAGCTTCAACACTTCCGCCAAGAAATACAGCAACAACATTAGCAGCATCGTTACCCGACGAAAGCATCATACCATACAAAAGCTCATCCAACGAAACGCTGTCTCCGTCAACAAGACCCATCGAAGTGCCTTCGACTCTCAACATAGCATCAGATACAATGATTTCACTTTGAAGTTTACCTGATTCAATCGCAAGCAAAGATGTCATAATTTTAGTTGTGCTTGCCATAGAATGGCGCATATCAGCGTTTTTCGAATAAAGAATTTCACCCGTATAAACATTAATGACAACAGCACACTCAGCCGAAAGATTCAAGGTTTGAGAAGCAGAAACTTTCAGCACAGACATAGAGAGAATAACACAAATTGATATTAATTTTTTAAGCATACAAACCACCTGCCCGTAAATTATATGCGGACAGAGGTTGTACTATTTAAATTATTCAGCGTCTTCGAAAACAGAATCCACTACTTCGGTAGTTTTATCAGTCTTGAACTTTGAAACAACATCCGTAACCTTATTAACAACATCGGGTACCATGCTGATAATTCTTTCTGCCTGATTTTCGGGACCTTCTGAAATATACTTAACACTTACTTCGCCATCTTTGATAACAAGGAAAGCAACCGGAGAAATTGTCACACCGGCACCGCCTCCACCGCCAAAGAGTTCTTTTGAAGACTTGGTCGGGAAATCAGTACCACCTGAAGCAAAACCATATGTAACCTTTGAAATCGGAATGATTCTGATTCCTTCACCTGCGTCAATAGCATCGCCGACGATTGTCTGGCAATCAACCATTTCCTTAATTCTGTCAATAGCTGTAGCTAAAATTCCTGATGCTGACTGTTCTTTCATTGTTCTTGTCCGCCTTTCAAATTATTATTTTTCTTTTTAGCCTTGAAATATGCAAGTAAAGCCTTGAAAAGCCTTACAACAAGCCGGAATACTAAAGCAATACCGGCATTGATTACTTTTCTTGGAATGAGTGCAATTGTAGTTTCGAACTCACCCTTCGTCTTTTCACCGCAATAATCTGCCCATATATTAACATCATAGTCTTTAACTCGACAAGATGAGCAAATGTATCCTAAAGGAGGATATATCATCTGGCAGAATTTTCCGTATTTGATTGCAGTCTGCGCCGCATCACCCTCAGTAACCCAAATTCTGAGTCTCAGCCTTTTTATGTAAAAGCTTCTGATAAAAGCTTTTGTAAATTGGCCGAGATATGAAGCACAGTTGTTAATAAGATCTACTATTCCGAGTACACCTTGATCTTCATAGAAAATCTTAATAGGGTTATCACCCTTTTCTTTTACTTCGGACGGCTTTTCTTCCTGTGGCTCTTCCTTCTTCTCTTTTTCCTTTTTAGGTTTCTTAGGCTTCTTTTCTTTTTTCTTTTTGTTTTCATCCTTAGGAAGAATGTTAATTTTTACAAAAAGCCATGAAATCTTCAGTTTGAAAGTTTCAATATACTCCATATCGACAACAACGGGTATACTCAACAAAAGAATAAAGAACAACACAATGCCGAGAATTACAAACAATGCCGTCACAGACCCACCCCCTATTCAACATCTTCAATTATATGTATTTCACCTGTAATTGCAGTATTTTCAATAATTTTGCCGTCATCAAGATTGATTTCAAGCTGATTGGGCAACTCATCGGTTTTAGGTAAATCTTCATGGTTCGGAAGCTCAGGAAGCTCCGATAAATTATTGACACAAAAGCATTTCAAAAACTCAGGAGTCGTACCGTAAATCAACGGTCTTCCCGGAAGTTCAAGTCTGCCGCGCTCTTCAACGAGACCTTTTAAAATAAGGGTTTGAATTACGCCCGAACAATCAACACCTCTCACCTGCTCTATAAATGCTTTTGTTACCGGTTGGTTATATGCAATAACTGCAAGAACTTCAAAAGCAGCATTTGAAAGAGGAGCATTTTTCTTAATTTCAAGCACCGCGCGAACCTGCTGTGCATATTCCTGACGGGTACAAAGCTGATAAAGTTCATCCATTTTTACAAGACAGATTCCACTACCAGTTTCATCCAAAACAGACTTTAATTCAACTAAAGCCTCGATAACCAGGTCTTTCTCAACCTCGAGAGCTTCAACGATTCTGTCAATTTCAAGCGGCTCACCTGCCGCAAACAAAATCGCTTCAACAGCAGCTTGCAATTCATTCATTTTCATCTGCGTAGTGTTCCTCCACATCAAAGTTAATATCCGAATCAACCATTTCGACCTCAAGGTCTCCCTCAACTTCAGTCAAAACAATTTTTTTATCCTTTGTCAATGACAATAACGCAAGAAATGTTGCAACCATTTCCGAACGAGACTCTGCTTTTTCAAAAAAAGTTTTGAAACGCTGTTTTTTGCCACGGAAAAGCTTGTCCATAATAAAACCGACACGCTCTTTAATCGGAACGATCTTATGTGCAACTATTCCTGAAAAAGCTTCGATCGGAGGCGGTAAATTGCGCTTTCCGCGACCTACGGCAGCAAGATAGGCCTTAATCAGTTCAAAAGGCTCATGCAACCTTGTGTACGTCATATCAGGTGCAAATTTTTCGGGTTTTCTTGAAATAAAATCAAATCCATCGGCTTTTTCTGCAAGCTTCTGAGCCATAAGCTTGCAATCCTTATATTCAGAAAGCTCACCTTGAAGCTCAGTTTTTAAGGCATCCGCTTCTTCCTCATGAACAGGTAAGAGTGAAACGGTCTTAATATATACGAGTCTTGCAGCCATTTCCAAAAATTCACTGGCAACCTCCATATCCTCTTCCTGCATCTGCCTGACATAGTCAAGATACTGTTCAACAAGAAGAAGAATAGGTATATCATTGATGTCAATTTTATGTTTACTGATAAGATGAAGGAGAAGATCCATAGGGCCTTCAAACACATCTAATTTATATGAAATAGTTTCCATACACTGCCCCTTAAAGAATATTGATTAGTATCGAAGCAAAGAATTCGTAAACCTTAGCAGTAAGCATTGAAAGCGGTTCAGATAAAATACCCGTAAACAATAAAAGCATTATTGCCAGCGAAATATATCTTTCATACTTCATAATTGTGAAATAATACTTTGTGGGTAAAACTGCAAAAAGAATTCTTGAACCGTCAAGCGGAGGAACCGGTATCAGATTAAACACTGCCAGGTTGATGTTTATTAATGTTACTATCTGAAAGAACAAGTAAGCAGAGAAAGCAAAAAGATTATCCATGTCAAAAAACTTAACAGTTAAAACCATAAAAAGCATTGATATAAATGCCATAAGAAGATTTGACAGCGGACCAGCTAAAGCGATAAGTGCCATTCCAACCTTTTTGTTTTTCATTTTAACATTTCTTACATTTACAGGCACCGGTTCGGCGTATCCGAAGCCAACAAGAAGAATCATCAAAGCACCAAACCAATTTATATGTGCAAAAGGATTAATTGTAAGTCGACCCTTTAATTTAGCGGTTCCGTCACCAAGCTTATATGCAATAAAAGCATGTGCAAATTCATGAACAGGAGCTGTGCAGAACACTACGAAAGCACAGGCAAAAATCTGTATAATTATCTGTGTAATGTCAATATCTCCGCCACTTCGTAACAAACTTAATAACATAAAATACTCCTTTTACTTAAAAGCGGTTACAATTCGCTGCAAACCGTTGAAATCATAAAGCACTTCACATTTATCACAATATTTCGAAAAAAGCGCTTTTATATAATCCCCCTGAGTTTCACCGCATTCAACAAACATAGCTGTACCGTTCTGAAGATATTCCTTTAACCAGAAGTCAGCAAGAATCCTATAAAAATCATACCCGTCATTTCCTCCGTCAAGTGCAGTTACAGGTTCATTACGGACTTCATCAGACAAACTTTTAATTTCTTTACTGATGATATACGGCGGATTCGAAACTATAAGGTCAGGTATAATGCCGCCGATTACATTTTTGTCAAAAATATCGCCTTTAACAGCAAAAACATTATCAATACCATTCAAAGTAATGTTTCTTTTTAGGTATGAAAAAGCTTCATCATATTTTTCAACAGCATAAACCCTCGCCTTTGGAAAAAGCTTTGCAATACTAATCGCTATACAACCACTACCCGAGCAAAAATCAACAATAACAGGAGTTCTATTTGCAACAAGAAAATCTTTGGCAAGTTCTACGAGCATCTCTGTTTCGGGACGCGGAATCAGAACTCCTTCTCCAACGAAAAACTCGTTATCCATAAACGCCCACTTGCCTAAAATATACTGAAGCGGTTCTCCGTTTTTTCGTCGTTCTATAAGATTTAAATAGATTTTTTGAATCTGCTCTTCGGCTTTCTGAGAACGAATCATAAAGAAACGGGTTGTATCGATATTCAATGACGCTTCGATCAAACAGCGAGCATCAAACTCAGGGTCCTCAATATTGTTGCTTTTCAGTATATCGATCCCCGTACGATATAAATCATTTATCGTCATTTTCTGTTTCTCTCTCAACCGATCCACTTTCCTCGGATTCATCAGAAGCTTTGTTAATTTCACTAATGTTCTCTTTTTCCATTCCGAGAGCAACCTTTAAAGAAAGTATACCAACTTCAATGATATCATCTGTAGGCTCCTTTGTTGTTATTCTCTGCATCAGAGTACCGGGAGCTGAAATAATCTTCGTCAGAATATTATCATGCTTTCCTGCAAGGCGTATCAGCTCATATCCAACACTCATAATCAACGGAAGAATAAGTATTTTTATACCCATCCAAATCCAACGCATATTTTCGTCTCTCAGCCACGGCCAGATAACAACAACAGCAGTCGAAACAACAATACTGACAATAAGAGAAAGGAAAATAAAACTCGTTCCGCAACGGGGATGGAATCTCTTCTGTTTTCTGACATTTTCAACAGTTAATTCAAGACCTTTTTCATAGCAAAAAATCGACTTATGCTCAGCACCGTGATACATAAATAGCCTTTTAATATCCTTCATCAAAGATGTCAAATACATATATGTTATAAAAATTATAATTCTCATAACACCTTCAATGGCAGGTTTCCATGTATTCGCACTTTCACCGAGTATCAGATCGGCTACAAAAGACGGTAACCACATAAATAAAACAAATCCAAGTGCTATAGCAATAACCATAGCGATTACGCCGATAACAGCCATCATCTTAGGACCGAAATGGTCTGTAAGCCATTTATCAAGCTTGGACATTTCCTCCTCACCGTCATCTTCAAGTACCGTTGTTTTTTCTGCAGACTCCATCAGGCATTTATATCCGAAAATCATCTGCTCGACAAAATTAACCGGTCCTCTGATAAAAGGAATGCGGAAAAATTTATACTTGTCTCTGAGTAATCTTACTTTTTTTAGTTGCGTTTCGATTCTTCCGTCAGGCAGTCGGAGTGCCATAGCAGTTCCTTCAGGACCTTGCATCATTATGCCTTCCATAAGGGCCTGTCCGCCTACGCTGTGTTTTTTATTATCAGGCATTCTCTTCTTCCTCCATAGCTTTCATTTCATTTTCTTTTGCAATTGCCTCATCAATATCCCAGGCATCCTCAATTTCAACATGGTCAATATCAAAACTAATCGTAACCGTTGTTCCTTTGCCGAGAATACTGTCAATATTAAAGGTTCCGTTGTGCATATGAACAATCTCATCAACAACAGCAAGTCCGATTCCCGAACCGTGAACAGTCATATTAGTTTTATAAAACTTTTCTTTAACATGAGGCAAGTCTTCAGCAGAAATACCGCAACCTGTATCTGAGACGGTTATAGTTATTTTATCATCAGAAATATCAGCGACAGTTAAAATTTTACCACCCTGCTTCGTATACTTCAAAGCGTTGTCAAGAACATTAACGAAAACCTGCTTGATTCTGTCTGAATCACCATCCATAGGAGCAGGAAGATTCGGTGCAGTATAAACGAGGTCAATACCTTCACGCATCGCTCTGTCCTTAAAAGCAAAAACCGTTTCATCCAATTCAGCCAGGACATCCATCTTTTCTATTTTTAAAGTCATCCTTCCGCTCTGCATTCTTGAAAAATCCAGAAGCTCCTCAACAATACCGTTAAGCCTTGTTGATTCACTGATAATTACACCCATACCTCTCTGCATAAGCGCAGGATCAGAGTCTCCGATTTGAAGAAGCGTTTCACCCCACCCTTTAATAGCGGTAAGAGGAGTTCTAAGTTCATGCGATACAGTAGAAATAAAATCATTTTTAATCTTATCAGACATTTTAATTTTTTCAGCCATATTGTTGATTGTATCGCATAGCTCGCCAACCTCATCTTTGTAAAGATAGTGGTCAATTCTGGCATCATAATTCCCGTCAGCAATCATTCGTGCCGTATCGTTTATCTCACGGATTGATTTAACAATAGAATTAATAAAAACAACACCTGAAATAAGCAATGACAAAACAAGGATAACAAACACAACAACAATTATCAAATACCAGGTATTTATTTGAGCATCTATATCTTCAAGAGAAGCAATATATCTCACGGCGCCAATTATTTCATTATTAGAATTAAAGATTGGTTTAGTTATAGCTGTAACCTTCTCGCCTGACTCCAATTCACCTGTCCATTTTGCCGTATTTTCAAAATCAGTTATAGCTGCTTCATATTCAGGTATTTCAGCGTTTGCATTAACTGGAAAACCACTGGATGAGATAATGACACTTCCGTATCTGTCAATAATCCATACCTCAACTGCTGACTTATCTTTAAAACTATAAATAAAACTGCGAGCTCCTTTTTCAAAAGAGGCATCATCTCCTGAATAGCTTTCGAAATATGAATCGACAGCACTATTGGAATAATTAACCATTTTTCGGTCAACAGAATTGTAATAGTAATAACGAACCGTGTACGCAACACCAACGCATAAAACCAGCAAAAAAGCAATAACAATAACCGTAGTCTGAACAAACCAACGCTTGGTAAGACCGTTAAACAGATTAGTTTCTTTTGCCTTCTTTTTATTTGCTGACAACGCGTACACCTCCATCTATGTAAATTAACTAAGCTTTCATACCCATTTATATCCGAGACCCCAGATTGTAAGCAAATGTTTAGGATTAGACGGATCTTCTTCTATCTTTTTTCTGACTCTTCTTATGTTAACATCTACGATTTTCTCTTCACCGTAATAATCTGCGCCCCAGACATAATTCAGTATATCCGTTCTTCCCAAAGCAGTACCTTGGTTCTTGAAGAAATACTCAAGAATCTGGAATTCAACCTGAGTGATATCAATATAAACACCATTCTTTGTAAGTGAACGGCTCTTACAATCAAGTACGAACGGGCCGGTAGTGATTATATTATCATCAGACGGATCGGCGGATTTTACCGCAGAAACTCTTCTTGCAAGGGCGTCAACTCTCGCAGTAAATTCCGAGGGAGAAAAAGGTTTTGTTATATAATCATCAGCTCCCAAAAGCAAACCCGTTACCTTATCCATCTCCTGAGTTTTTGCTGTGAGCATAACGATACCAATATTGTTACTCATATTTCTGAGTTTCTTACAAAGCTCAAGACCGTCCATACGAGGCATCATAATATCGAGAACGGCTATTTTAATTGAATCGCTTTCGAGCTGGTATTTTTCATAGGCATCCTGACCGTCAAAAGCTTCAACAACATCATAACCGGCTCTTAAGAGGTTTATTACTATAAATTCACGGATCGGCGCCTCATCTTCGGCAACTAAGATTTTAACCTTATTCATATCATCTTGTCCCTCCAAAATCAGTAAAAATTAAATATTCTGCAAGCCATTCCTGAGTTATACCAAACCTTTCACCTTCGGCAGTAATCTGATACACAAAGGTTTTGGTAGATGTTGTTTTCAAAATCTCATAACCTGAGTATTTACTCTTGCCTGCAGTATCAGAGTTATCATAGGCATATACACTGAAAAGCAAATCTCCGATATTGCTGCCTGAAGCATTCCATCGGTAATAATCCCACTGACCGTCATTTCCCGAAACAGTAATTCGTCCTACCCAACTACTCTTGATATTAAGCATATAACCAAGATAATTATTAACTATTGAATACTGAACGGGAGTGAACTTTCCGTTTCTGTATTTCACCCATTTAGTGAAATACATTTTAGTTACAGGATTATTATCTGAAGTAACAGTTGATGATGAAATCGAATTATCGGTAGTTGTTACAACAGAGCCCGGCATTTCGACACTGGTCGGTATTTCCAGATAGCCGTCATTATCAACATCGTAAGATACGATTCTGACATTCCTCCAAGTAAGCAAGGTCGATTGTGAAGGAATATCAAACAAGGGTGAAAGAAGCTTATTAGTTTCATCATCCCAATACACAATCTCGGTAATAGATTCATTCTGACCTTTGTTCGCTTCAATATAAATCGTGTTAGTATCACGGATCGTCTCATACGAGACAGAGGCATATGAAGAAATATTTCCATCAATTGGAGTCTCACCGATTAATGATAATGAATTACTGTTTCTGTCAAAACTGTAAACTCGGGCAAAAGCAGAACGTTGCTCAGGCAACGACGCATCAACAGTTAAAGCCAGCACATCCTGAAATCCGTCACTATTTACATCGATAACTTCAAAATGAGTATATGAAAAGGTTGATTTCTGCGAAAACACTGAACCTTCAAAAGAATATTCACAAAACACCTTGTTGGTTTTACTTGAATAAATCGGCCATCCGATCAAAAGCTCTGAAACACCGTCAACATTGAGATCAGTTATCAATACTTTATCAACTGTGCCACCAAGACCTTTAAGTGTAGCGACATACTTCCATTCTTCACCGCTGAACTCAAAATACGAAATCTGTGCCGTTTCGGGACTATCTTCAAGAGCATAGAAAACCACCGCCTCTTCAAACCCATCGGAATCAAAATCATAGGTAAGAAACGACGACTGTAAATCGCCTGTTTCGGGCGTCAACAAAAAATACTTCTGATTAACAGTAGATTCAAAAGCGTCCTGCAAAGCCTGATAGTTACCGAAAAGCCTTGGAGGTCGTATCAAATTTTCAAGATTTGAAAAACGAAAGGAACAGCCGGAAAGTGAAAAAAGAATCGCAAGTATAATCAGAAATGAAATATACATTTTGAACTTTCTCAAGCTTACACCTCCCGAATATATAGTAAACCATAATATTTTTCATATTATTATAACACAAAGCAAACGAAATTTACAACTAAAAAATAGAATATTTATTAAAAAAATATTAATTATAATAAAGGTAAAAGACAAGAGAGAATCCCTTGTCTTTTAGTTCTGAAAACAGAAATATTCTATTGAATCGGCCAAATGATATTCATAGACTCAGTTGTTACTTCCTTAATCACTACATGAACATCAAAACCGTTATTTGCATCAAGGAAAATCACGCCCTTTAAATCAGTCGGATAAACAGTAAAATCACGGTTAGTCGCAGTTATCTTTGAAAACGGTATTTCACCAATCATAATCTCATCCGAATACTTTGAAGCAAGCTCAGGCAAAACACCTATTCTTACTCTTTGAGGGCTTATGGTATAACTCAGCATATTACCGTAACCATTCGGCAAATCCGTTATGGTTACCGTAGGTCTTACATACAATTCCTTGTATATAGGCACTTCAATTTCAAGATTCAAATCTTTATACTTAACACCGCTGACTTCAACATACTTCAGCTCCTCATCGTCCAGAGCACGACCGGCACTTGTATTGAAGGAAAGCTTTCCGTTAACCTTTGTGCTTTCTTTCAGCTCCTCACCGGGATTGAGATAAAGTGAAACATTATTTATTTTATCAATCTGTGTTTTAGGTCCTGTCAGCTTTAGCTTCTGAGAGAAAGAAATCATACTCCTGTCGAAGATATAACCGTCAGCAGCGATGTTACCTTCTTCTTCTTTTTCAATTACAAAATTAACAGGAATTTCAACAGTTACTTTTTGGTCGAAATATACATTGATATGCTCGGCCGACAAGCTTATTATTTCAAACTCTGCATCTTTATTTTTGGGTTCAACCTTAATTGCAAGAGCCTTCTCTCCTGCCGAATCAACATATGCAGTCTCCGCCTCAACAATAAAATCCTCAGGTTTAATTTTATTGTTTCCGACCTCATATCGTTTACCTTGAATTGTTATGTCAATCGTGAATTCTTTTTCACCGAAGCGTTCAAGTTTATAGGTATCTTCAGCCATAGTTCCTTCCAAATTAATTACTACCGGTACTTTCTCAATCTTAGTTTCAATAATCGGAGTGAATTCAAGAGCAACAACAATCCAGAAAATAAAAGCAAGCACGACAGAAAAAACGACGAGAAATTTAGTATTTGAAAAAAGTCCTCTGAGATTAAGCAGCCGTTTAATCATTTTTTATCCTTACCTTTCACATGTTTAATAAGCTTAACAATTTTCTTGCTGATTACGCCCTTTGCCATATTCTCTTTCTGCGGAAGAATGTATGTCAATAATTTCTCCATAAGTACACCATCAGAAACGCCTCTGTGCAGTGTTCCGTCATGAGCTATTGATATTTTACCCGTTTCTTCGGAAACAACAACCGCAATGGCGTCGCTTTTCTCAGTAATACCTAAGGCAGCTCTGTGTCGCGTTCCGAGATGGGTTGTAAGCATATCTTTATCTGTCAGCGGAAGAATACATCCTGCCGCATAAGCTCTGCCATCTCTTATAACCAAGCCGCCGTCGTGCAAGGGTGAGTTGGGATAGAAAATACTTCCGATGTGATCACGGGTAACCTTCGCATCAATAACCGTTCCCGTTTTAATAACATCACCAATCATTGTCTCTCTTTCAAATACAATCAAAGCTCCTATTCTTTTGTCACTCATCTCAGTGCAAGCCTTGCAAACTTCAAGTACGGCCGCTTTCTTTCTTTCATACATAGAATCGCCTTGCTGGGCTCCGAAAAGATTGAAAAAAGCAAAGTTTCTGCGTCCCATTGTTTCAAGTCCGTGTCTGATTTCAGGTGAAAACAGGATAATAAGAACAATAATAAAATCAGACAGTAGAGTTTTGAAAAGAAAAGAACTCGCGTGCATATTGAGCATATTGATAATAAAATACAATACACCTACAACAAGTAATCCTTTGACAATCTGAATACCTCTCGTTTCTTTCAACATCTTAATAACGCTGAATATAACAAATGCAACGAGTAGTATATCAATAAAATCCGTAAATTCGAACATTGAGAAAACAGACAGAAGTCTGTCCCAAAGCAATCCGAAATTATCCAACTTTTCAGACATAAAAATTCACCCTAATTTTTATTATTCTATAATTTTAACACACTTTACTAATTTAATCAAGTAATGAAATGCAATGAGCGGAGATACCTTCTCCTGAACCGGTAAATCCAAGTTTTTCTTCCGTTGTCGCCTTAACATTAACGCAGTCAACAGAAATCCCAAGAGCATCAGCGATTTTAGTTCTCATTCCGTCTATATATGGTCGCATCTTGGGTTGCTGAGCAATTATCGTCGCGTCTATATTTATAGGTTTGAATCCTGCATCATTAATTCTTTTAACGACAGCTTTTAAAAGCAACAAGCTGTCAGCATCTTTAAAAGCAGGGTCAGAATCAGGAAACATTGCACCGATATCACCCATAGCAGCGGCACCAAGCAAAGAGTCACTTATAGCGTGAAGAAGAACATCAGCATCAGAATGACCGAGAAGCCCCTTTTCGTAAGGTATATCTACCCCACCTAAAATTAGTTTTCTTCCCTCAACAAGTCTATGGACATCGTATCCATGGCCTATTCTCATAAAATAACCTCCTTGCTTTTCAAAACCGCTGTTTTATATTCATCATAAGTCATAATAGAATTAATAACATCAAGTAGACCTTTTGTACCAAGTCTTTCGGGCAAATTAAGATATTTCAGAAGCTTCAAACGGGCACTTTTGCTCTCAGGCATTCCGCTAAGACCGTCCTCAAATAAGTCCAGCTTACTTACCGTACGCCGATCATATGTATCAGATGCCAAACAAGAAACACCCGCCTTACTGAGTGCATCAATAATTACCTCCTGCGGCATCCCCTCAACTCCCAGTTTACCTTCCTTTGAAGCAGTTTCTTTCCGCTTCTCTTTTCCGTATAAATCAGGAATATACGCATTGGAGATATATTCATTCGGAATTATCGACGAAATGAAATTTCGTATCAGAAAACCTGCCGAGTCACTATCAGTCAGAATAACCAGACCCTTCTTTTCCGCAAGCATTCTCAACAGTTTTTGTTTGTCCTTATTTTTAAATATTCCGAAACCTTCGGTATCAATCACAACACCATCAATTATAGAAGAAAGCTTGATCTTATCATACTTGCCTTCAACAACAACAATCTTATCAACTTTGATCATACTTTTTCACCGTTCGAAACCAACAAAAGCTTTGTAATCGTCTGTTCAAGAACCAGTCTGCCGTCAGTTGAGGAAGATTTAAGCATAGTATCAGCTTCAGACAAAACTTCCAGAAAACTTCTCAACTGTTTCATTGAATACTTGGAAACTGTTTTTCCAGCGTTTATCAGACGAAACTCTTTGTTTCTGTAATTAAAATCATCTGCCGCATCAACAGCACGCTTTCCCCCCGATATATATACCTTAGCTCTATACATATCAACATAAGAAGTTATTATTGCTCCAAGGATATTTATAGGCTCTTCCTTCATTGAAAACAGGGTGTCAAGAATGGCCATAGCTGTATCGCAATTGTTTGCAAACAAAGCCTTCGTTAAATCAAAAGCTCTTGCCTGCATACTTTTTACAACTACAGCATCTATATCAGCTTTTGTAATATTGCCGTCTCTTTTATAAGCGCAGATTTTCTCAAGCTCATTGAGAACAACACTCATATCATCGCCGATTATAGAAAGAAGGTAGTTAGCTTCGGAAAAATTGAAAGTACATCCTCTCTCTTTTGCACCCTTATCTATTAGCTTTACCAGTTGCTGGGATGTAAAATGTCTGAAGTCAACAACCGTTCCGTATTTCTCAAAGCAACCTATCACCTTTTTACACTTTGCATTTTTTGAATTGATGTTCAATGTAGGCAAAGAAACAAGCATAATCGTCGTTTCCGGAATATCCTTAATTATGTTCTCGAGCTTTGAAAAATCATCATCATTCAAACAGTCAATAGGTAAATCTTTTATAAGCAAACAGGCATATTCACTCATCATAGGCAGTGATTCAGCCGCAATAGCAACTTCATCAAAATTCAAAGCTTTGCCGTCATACAAATGAAGGTTGAAATCAGAAAAAGCAGGTTCAACAATCTTTTTTTCTAAAACAGCAGTATAATGCTTAACAAGATACTTCTCTTCACCGTAAAGTAAATACACATTGGAAAATTCAGATGCTTTGATCTGTTGTTTAAGCTCATTTTCAGTTAAAACAGGCATCACTAATCCTCCAATACAAAATATTTATGGGAATCTTCTCTGATATTGAAAACTACAGCATCAGAGTCATTCATAGGTAAAGCATTTGCACCGCGTTCTGAAACATATTTTACAATACTTTCGCTTCGCTTTTGCGGACCGCAGACAATTATCTCAGAGTATGAAGTAGGGTTTATGCAATACGGTATATACCCGCAACAAACAAGATAATCAGCAGATATATACTCATCCGGAATCTCAGATTTTACTGTTGAAGAAAATAACAACAAAATTTCAACATCATTAAAAGTACAATGAGCAAGTGAAAAATCCTCACAACACATATATTGAATTCTATCGTTATCAAAAATCCCTACAACAGCTCTTGGCTCATCAAAGATTCTGTCTTTTGACACAACGCTTTCAAGAGACTTATTTGAATACGGAAGAACAATGCGATTGAAGTTATATTCCTTCATTAACAAGAAATTCGAATTATCCTCAAGCGCTTTTATATCAGGTATTAAAAACAACTCTGGATCATTCATCCCGTAATAATCTAATGTATCACTTATTGCATATATTTTATCATAACTGTCAGCTTTACCTGTAATTACAATTTTTCTGCCGCCGGAATACGCAACAACACTGATACCATCACTAACATTCAGTATTCTTACTTGAGTCAGGTTATAATAGTAAAAATAAGATGAAAGCGAAAAAATTATAATATTTGCGGCAAGTCCTATGCAGGCGGCCTTAAAAATATTCTTACCTTTAAAATTAAAAACACAAACAATTACAATTGCAACTGAAGCGATAGCTCCGACCTTCCAGAATATATTTTCGGTACTGACGGTCGTCAGCGACCAAGAACACATAAAATCAACAATCCGCAAAAGAACTTCAGCTAACAACTCAGAAGTTGCAAAAACAACATCGCTGACAAACGGAATATCAGCTAAAGCCGCACCGAGCCCTCCCATTATCATGCAAAGCATTGCAATGTAGTTCAATACAACATTGGAAATAACAGACAGCACTGAAACATAACCAATCATAATAATCGTTGCAGGAAGGACTGCAATAGAGGCAGACAAGCTGACAACAACAGGCAAAAATAATTTATGTAATACGCTTGAAAATAAATTATCCGGAAGTTTTTCAAAAATATGTTTCTCACAAACCGGAACCAATGTGATTATTCCGAGCGTTGCCGAAAATGACAGGATGAAACCTATATCAACGGCAATAAACGGATTAATTGCGCACATAATAAAGGCTACAAAGCCCAAAGAGTTGGCAGAATCTGCTTTTCTGTAAAACAAATTTCCGAAAAGCAGAACAATCATCATCACACCTGCTCTGCAAACAGAGGGTGTCAATCCGGCAAGAAACATAAAAAACACTGCAAATATTATAGCGATAACCGAATTTAATCTTTTTCTTACACCCAAAGATCGGAGTATAGCAAACAATCCCAAAACCCAAACGGAAAGATGAAGCCCGGATACAGCAAAAATAGGAGCTATGCCAACTTCACGGAAACTCTCAACCCTTTCATCAGATAAACCAGACTTATCACCAAGAAGCATTGCCGTAACAGTAGCTCCTTTTTCTCCACCGATATTATCAGCGACACGGGTTTTTATCATTTCACGGGTATCAAATACAAACCTTTCAAATGAGCTTGAAATACCCGTTTTAACATTAATCTGAGGATTTACACTTCCAAACGAATAGGCAGCAAGATACACTCCGTCGGAATAATAATAAAGTCTGATACCTTTGTTCTCAGGAGAAATATCATAGATATGTGCCTCAAGTGAAATGCAGTCAAAATAATCCGCCGATATTTCCTCCGGTACAGAAAGCCTTAATTTAGAATCAACGGACTCACCATCAATCTCATTAAGATCCAGGGTGTAATAGTAACGATCATTCGTACATTCTTTTTCGAGTATCTTTCCGCTTATATGTGCAGTCTTATCGTAATATTTATACACATTATCAATCTTAGTCTGTGCAGTGTAATACATAAGCCCTGAAAATATCAGCGAAACAGCAATCAAAATCGGCACTATCTTTTCTCTTACCGACCTAATAAGCAAAGAAACCACTGCAAGTAATGTACCTGCTCCGATAAACACCGGTGCAAAAAGCTCGCCGAAATATATTATCAGAAACAAAGATAATAATGTAGTAAATCCAATAGCCGCAAATGGCCTGTATTTTAAACTCATCTTTCAAAAAGAGGTAATTTTTCGAGATAAATTATATCATCACGCTGAGCAGCATCGCCTTCAGCCAGAACCGAAGCCTTCGCAACAACATCAGCATCAAATTCAGCAACAAGCTTTTCAACAGCCGCAAGCGACTCCCCTGTTGAAATAACATCATCAACTATAATTACTCTCTTGTTACGGATTTTTTCACCCTCAGCTCCGTCAAGAATAAGCACTTGCTGAGAGTCGGTTGTAATTGATCTCACATTAACACTGACCGGATTCTGCATATAAAGCTTAAGTTTTTTTCTGGCAACAAAATACGGTTTTCCACTCTGCCTTGCCATCTCATAAGCTAAAGGAATGCTTTTTGCTTCCGGTGTAATTATATAGTCAAACTCAGGAATTTTTGCAAGAAGCTCCTTTGAAGCCGCAACAGTAAGCTCAACATCACCAAAAAGAATAAATGCGCCAATTGAAATGTTATCGTTAATCGGGCAAAGAGGAAGTTCTCTTTCGAGGCCCGCTATTTTCATTTTATAAACTTCAGACATAAATTTAACCTCCGAATCAGCCTGCAGGCCAAGTAAACTCTCTGCCGCCCATAAGATGGAAGTGCAGATGCTTAACAGTCTGACCGGCACTGTCACCACAGTTATTGACAATTCTGTATCCGTCCGTCAAACCTTCAGACTCAGCAATCTTTGCGGCAACTTCAAATATATGAGCTACAACTGAGCTGTTTTCCGGCGTAATCTCTGCCGCGGACTTGATATGAATTTTAGGAATTATAAGTATATGAACCGGGGCCTGGGGTTCAATATCACGAAACGCGAAAACAGTATCATCTTCATATACTTTTGATGACGGAATATCTCCGTTTATAATTTTACAGAACAAGCAATCCATAATAATCCTCCTTATTTTATAAGTGATGCAACAATATCAGCTACCGCTGAGACAGCATCGTTAACCTTATCTATTTCTTTAGCGCCTGCCATCGCGAAATCAGGCTTACCGCCGCCATTTCCGCCGGCCTTCTGAGCTACGGCGCGAACAATATCACCGGCCCTTACGCCCTTTGCTACAGCAGCCTTACCACACGATGCAGCAAAATTGAGTGAACCTTTTTCTTTATTCAAAGCAGCAAGCACACAAACAATATCATCACCCATTGCTTTTGCCTTGTCTGAAAGCTGACGAAGTTCATCTACAGTAACTTCACCTGCAACAGCAGAAATAACGCGAAGTCCGTTGATTTCTGAAATATTATCAAACAAGCTGCCTGAACGCAGGTTAGTAAGCTCAGAAGTAAGAGAATCAATTTCTCTGTCTTTCTCTTTAAGCTCAGAAGCAACTGCAATCGCCTTCTTTTCAAGGTCAGCCGGGTTAGCAACCTTAAGAGCTTTTGCTACACCAATAATTGCATTATTGAGCGAATCAATATAACGAAGAACACCCTCACCCGTAACGCCTTCAATTCTGCGTACACCTGCCGCAACTGATGACTCAGATACAATTTTAAACAAGCCGAGATTGCCTGTATTTGAAACATGAGTACCGCCGCAAAGCTCCGTTGAATAATCTCCGGCTTTTACAACGCGTACAACATCGCCGTACTTTTCGCCAAACAGAGCCATTGCACCGGATTTCTTAGCCTCTTCTATCGGCATTTCCGTCATTGTAACCGGTGCTGCTGAAAGAATGATTTTATTCACCTTGTTTTCAACCGCATTAATTTCTTCGGCGGTCATCGCTGAGAAGTGTGAAAAGTCAAATCTTACTGTGTTTTCATTAACGAGCTGACCTGCCTGTTCAACATGAGAGCCGAGAGTTTCTCTGAGCGCCGCTTGAAGTATATGAGCCGCTGTATGGTTGCGAGCAATCGCTCCCCTTCTTTGAGCATTAACTAATGTGTTTACACAGTCACCAAGTTTAAGCTCAGTACCCTCAACGACCTTACCGTAATGCAAGAAAACACCGTCATTTGTCTTTGATGTATTCTCAACCTCAAATTTAAATGAATTTCCGACGAGAAAACCGGTATCGCCTACCTGACCGCCACTCTCTGCATAAAATGCTGTTTCATCCGTAACAACGGCGGCATAAACATCATTTTCAAGTGACTCAACACGCTCACCGTCAAGAATGATTGCAATTACTTTGCCCTCAGCTTCAGTTGCATCATAGCCTTTGAATAATGTTGCATCAATACCCTTCGAAACAACACCGGTGTCATTCCATCCTTCGGCACCTGCACCCTTATGAGCATCACGGGAACGCTTTCTCTGCTCAAGAAGAAGCTCCTTAAACTTATCTTCGTCAACAGTCATTCCCTTTTCTTCAAGAATCTCTCTCGTAAGATCGATCGGGAACCCGAAAGTGTCCTGAAGCTTGAAAGCATCAGCCGCATCAAGAATGTTGCCCTTGGAATTTTCAATCATCTCGTTGAGAACCTCAAGACCTGAGTCAATAGTTCTGTTAAAGCTTTCTTCTTCTGTCTTAATAACATTTATGATAAAATCTTTCTTTTCGACAAGATTCGGATACGCATTTTTATTTTCATTAATAACCGTTTCGCAGACCTCATCGAGGAAAGTGCGATTGATACCAAGCAATCTGCCGTGTCTTGCGGCTCTTCTGAGAAGACGGCGAAGAACATATCCTCTGCCGCTGTTTGAAGGCATAACGCCGTCACCAATCATAAATGTCGTTGAACGGATATGATCAGTAATTACTCGAAGGGATATATCAGCCTTTTCATCTGCGTGATACTCAACACCCGCAATTTTAATTATATGCTTCATAATGTTCTGTACGGTATCAACCTCAAAGAGATTATCAACATCCTGAGCTATACAAGCAAGTCTCTCAAGACCCATACCGGTATCTATGTTAGGCCTTGCAAGCGGAGTGTAGTTATTGTTACCGTCGTTTTCAAACTGAGTAAAAACAAGATTCCAAAATTCAATATAACGATCGCACTCACAGCCTACCTTGCAATCGGGTGAGCCGCATCCGTATTTTTCACCGCGGTCATAGTAAATCTCTGAACAAGGACCGCAAGGACCAGCTCCGTGCTCCCAGAAATTATCAGCCTTACCGAATCTTACCATATGAGACTCATCAACACCGATTTCTTTTGTCCAGATATCATATGCTTCATCATCTTCAAGGTAAACACTGATATAAAGACGCTCAGGATCCATTTCCATAACCTTAGTACAGAATTCCCAGCCCCAAGATATAGCTTCTCTTTTGAAATAATCGCCAAAAGAAAAGTTGCCGAGCATTTCAAAATATGTGCCGTGACGAGCCGTTTTACCTACATTTTCAATATCAGGAGTACGAATACACTTCTGACAGGTAGTAACCCTGTTTGAAGGCGGTGTAATCTCCCCCGTGAAATACTTTTTCATTGGTGACATACCTGCATTGATAAGAAGAAGGCTCTTATCTCCCTGAGGGATGAGCGAAAAGCTCGGAAGTCTCAGATGCTCCTTACTTTCATAGAAAGAAAGAAATTTTTCTCTTAATTCATTAAGTCCGGTCCATTTCATAAAAATCTGCTCCTAAATTATATTTCTTTATTAATTACTGTTTAATATAAGTAATATTCTTCCCGTCTGATTCGAACACAATGTCTCCCAGCAAATCAGTTCGGTAGTATTCAATTTCATTATCTTCCAACAAATCTATGGTCTCTGAATGAGGATGTCCGTAGCTATTATCTATTCCGCAGGATATAACTGCATAATCAGGATTAACAGCTTCCAACCATTTGTTGCAGGTAGATGTATTGCTGCCGTGGTGAGCAACCTTAAGAATATCCGCAGAATAATCTGCTCCTTTAGCTGCAAGCATATCCTGCTCAGCAACCTTTTCCGTATCTCCGGTTATAACAACGGAGGTTTCACCGAAAGTAACTTTTGAAACAACAGACATATGATTCAAATCTTCATAAACTTTACGAGGACCTAAAATTTCAAGCTTGAGTTCGCCGTATTCTATAACATCATCAGGAACAGCGAACATTATGTTGTCAACATATTCAAGACTATCAAGAAATTTTTCATAAGTCTTAGTTGTCGGCTCAATGTCTTCAGGAAGCTCTGGTACTATAACCGTATCTACTTTAATACTCTTAAAGACCTCAGGTAATGCGCCTATATGGTCAGAATGCGGATGAGTTGCAATACAACAGTCGATTTTTTCCATACCTTTATCCCGAATATAATCAATGACATAATTTGCATTTTCAGCTTCACCGGCATCAACAAGAATTACAGCTTCGCTAGTGTATATCAAAGTGCAATCACCCTGACCGACATCAATAAAACTAACATACATTTTGCCTTCAACAATACTCTCAGTTGCGAAGAGGCAACCCGATAATGTTACGGTAAAAGCGAATATCAAAGCAAACATTGATAAAACAAGCTTTGTGATGTTATTATTTTTTACCATATCTCCTGCCGCCTTTCGATTGCATACTGTTCTTTATCGAGGGTCTTATAAGACACTTTTCGGCAGTTCCGATAAGATCGGATCGACCCGCTTTTCTCAAGCCCTCCTCAACCAAAGCTCTGTTTTTTGGGTCATAATACTGTAACAAAGCTCTCTGCAAAGCTTTATCGTGTGCTGATTTCGCAACATAAACTTCCTGCATTGTGTATGGGTCTAGTCCGGTATAAAACATACAGGTTGAAATCGTTCCCGGTGTAGGATAAAAATCCTGAACCTGCTCAGGTCGGATATGTCTCTTTTTAAGGAAAACTGCAAGTTCAACCGCATCTTTAAGCGTTGACCCCGGGTGAGACGACATAAGATACGGAACAAGATACTGTTCCTTTCCGACACTGTCACTCAGTTCAAAATACTTCTTTGAAAATTCAATATATGCATCAATATGAGGTTTGCCCATTTTATCGAGAACCACTGAAGAGCAGTGCTCAGGAGCAACCTTAAGCTGACCGCTTACATGATATTTGACAAGCTCTCTGAAAAAGGTGTCATCTTTATCTTTCAGCATATAATCGTAACGGATTCCCGAACGAATAAAGACCTTTTTAACCTTAGGTAAATCACGAAGAGTTCTTAAAATATCAAGATATTCGCTATGGTCAACAGTCATTGCTTTGCAAGGCGTCGGTGCAAGGCATTTCTTGCCCTTACACAAACCCTGCTCAGCTTGCTTCAAGCAGCTTGAACGCCTGAAATTTGCCGTCGGACCACCAACATCATGAATATAACCTTTAAAATTAGGATTATCGGTAAGCAACTTCGCTTCACTTACAATAGATTGTTTACTTCTGGTTGTAATCGCTCTTCCCTGATGAAAAGCTATTGAACAAAAATTACAAGCTCCGAAACACCCCCTGTTATGGGTGATTGAAAACTCGACCTCTTCAATCGCAGGTACACCGCCTTTATCTTTATAAGACGGATGATATGTTCTCTCATAGGGCAGAGAGTAAACCCAATCCATTTCTTCTTGCGTCAGAGGCGGCATCGGAGGATTCTGCACAAGCATTTTATTACCGTGACGCTGTTTAACAAGCTTACCCCTGACATGATCCTGCTCATCCTGTTGGATTCTGCAAGAGACAGCATATTCTTTTTTACTTTTTAAAACATTTTCATATGACGGACACTCTTTTCCGCTCAAAGGAGTGTCAACAACATTGCAGGCATAACAAGTACCGCGCACATCAGTAATAGTAGAAATATCTTCTCCGTTTGATAGACGCCTGCATATCTCAATCGTCTGATTTTCTCCCATTCCGTAGGAAATCAAATCAGCCTGAGAATCAAACAAAATGCTTCTGCGGATTTTATCATCCCAATAATCATAATGAGCAAATCTTCTCAGCGAGGCTTCAAGACCACCTATGATTATCGGAACATCTCCGTATGCTTCACGGATTTTATTACAATAAACTATAACCGCCCTGTCCGGTCTCAGTCCCATAACCTTGCCCGGTGAATAGGCATCTGCACTGCGGTGTTTTTTAGCCGCAGTATAGTGTGCAACCATGGAGTCTATATTACCTGATGAAACCATAAAGCCTAAATTTGGCCTTCCGAAGCGTTTAAAATCCTCAACGCTGTTCCATCTAGGCTGTGCTAAAACAGCAACTCTGTATCCTTCAGCTTCAAGAACTCTTGTGATAATAGCCGCACCAAAGCTGGGATGGTCAACATAAGCATCGCCTGTCACATAGACAAAATCGACACTGTCCCATCCTCTTTCTCTAACTTCGTTTGCGGTTATCGGTAAAAACATCAGAATACCTCTTTAAATTTTATTCATCATAGTCATCAGTTTCGATCGGATTTTCAATCGGAGCTGATGAATTTGCAAGTGCATTCATCTCCATCCATTGTTGCTTTGAAATGAGCACTTTACGCGGTTTTGCACCCTCAAACGGGCCAACTATTCCTCTTTGCTCAAGCTCATCTATAATTCTCGCGGCTCTTGCGTAGCCAAGCTTAAGCTTACGTTGAAGAAGAGTTGTTGAAGCCATCTGAGACTCAACAACAACTTCAATCGCCTTAGGCATCATCTCATCACCTGAAGAATCATCGCTGTCAGACGAAGCTGAGGAAGCAGACGAGCTTTTCTTGCTCGTTTCCATTGCAGCCTGCCGCTCGATTTCCTGCATAACGCCTTCATCATATTTTTTCTCATCGCTCTGACTCTTGATAAACTTAACAACCCCTTCAACCTCTTCGTCAGAAAGGAAGCAACCCTGAACACGAATAGGCTTTGAAATTCCTACGGGGCTGAAAAGCATATCGCCGTTACCGAGAAGCTTTTCAGCGCCCGCGGCGTCAAGAATTGTTCTTGAATCTATCTGAGAGGAAACAGAAAGAGCGATTCTGCTGGGAATATTTGCTTTGATAACACCTGTAATAACATTTACTGACGGTCTCTGCGTTGCAATAACAAGATGCATACCTGCGGCTCGAGCCATCTGAGCAAGGCGACAAATTGAATCTTCAACCTCATTCGGAGCTGCCATCATAAGGTCAGAAAGCTCATCAATAAATATAACAATATGCGGCATCGGAGTTATTGTATTATCCGTTTCAGCGAGCTTGTTGTAACCCTTGATGTCTCGGACACTTTTTTCTGAAAACATCTTATAACGCTGGAGCATTTCTGTAACAGCCCAGCCAAGGGCACCTGCCGCCTTTTTAGGATCGGAAACAACAGGAACCAGCAAGTGCGGAATTCCGTTATAAACGGTAAACTCAACCTGCTTCGGGTCAATCATAACAAGCTTAACTTCATCAGGAGTTGCATTGAAAAGGATGCTTACAATCATAGAATTAAGGCAAACCGATTTACCCGAACCGGTTGTACCTGCAATAAGCAGATGGGGCATTTTTGCAACATCTGCGCAGATAACATTACCGGTAATATCCTTACCAAGAGCAACATTAAGCTTACTCTTAGCATTCTGATAAATAGGCGTTTCAATAATTTCACGCAAAGAAACCATAGATTTATTCTTATTCGGAACTTCAATACCTACGGCGGATTTGTTGGGAATCGGTGCTTCAATTCTAACACCTGCAGAAGCAAGTGCAAGCGCAATATCATCCGCAAGACCTGTGATCTTACTGATTTTGACACCCGGTGCAGGCTGAAGCTCGTATCTGGTTACGGAAGGGCCTCGGCAAATATCAACAATCTTAGTTGAAACTCCGAAGCTGTTAAGAGTATCAACAAGCTTCGTAGCATTATATTTCAGCTCTTCTTCATAATTGCCTGAACCGCTGTTGTTAGCATAATTCAAACAATCAACGCCGGGTTTTTGATAAACTTTAAATGTTGCCGGTTCGGCTTCTTCAATCGGTTCTGCAACCGTAGCCTTTTCTTCTTTACTTTCAGCATCTTTTTCGATCTTAACGCTTTTAACCTTCAGGTTAACTTTTTTAATATCATCGGCCGTTTTTGCAGGTTTCTTTTCAGGGGCATAGTTAACCTTCTTTATAATATCATCTATAGCGGTTGGCGCGTTCTCAACAACTTCACCGGTAGAAATATCGACAAAAGGTTTCGGATCTTTTTTGTTTGGCTTTGATTCAACCTTCTGTGCATTTCCGACCAGCTCCTCAATATACATCGGCTCATTGTAATCCTCGAACTCAGGACCGAGGTCAACAGGTACAAACTTTCTTTCTTTTTTAGCCAATCTGTTTTCATTAGCTTCGTGAAAACGATCAACGGTCTTTTCTTTTGCTGCACGAGCTTTTTTAATTGAATCAGAGACAAAGATGTATATGCCCAAAAGCGTAGTTCCTGTTACAATCATAAATACAACTATCATCAAAATGAGCACAATTATTATTGCGGCAACCTTTCCACAAAGAAGTTTTGGGATTCCACCGAAAAGAACTCCCGTAATACCGCCGCTTCCCAAAGTAATTTCCGTTCTCATTTCCCATACAGCCGTAAACTGCTCGCCTATACCACCGTTGTCTGCCATCCCAGATACAAGATGGACAAATCCTGATAAAAGCAGAACAAACAAGGATGCACCTATAATGTTTGAACGAGCAGAGATCATAGAACGGTCTGACGCGATAACAACAGTCACATACAAAAGCATAAGCGGCCATGCAAAAGCCGTGATTCCAAATAAGCCGAATATAGCATTATGAAAGCCAAGCCAAAGAGACTCACCTTTTATAAGAGTTGCTGCAAGAAACAAAACAGCAATACCGCCCAAAATTATTGCAGTTTTCTGCCTGTTTTCTTCAAGCCAGCCTTTATTCTTTTTGTTGCTGTTTTTATTCGGAGCAGATGATTTTTTGCCCACGGCATTTTTTGCAGGTTTTCTCCCGTTTTTACTGTTTACGGTTGAAGAGCCGCCCCTTTTCACTGTATTTTTTTTAGGAGCCATAACATACCTCCGAGATAATTAAATAAAAATAAACATTTACTCATATTAACCCAATATATTGTATATAATAACATTTTTGTTTGCAGATATCAATATCTTTAGTTGATTTTTTTTGCACTATTGTTTATAATAAATTTATCCTAAAAACAAAGGAGAGGCAGATATGATTTTTAAAGCTGAAAATGAATTTCTTTCAATTGAAGTAAAGAAATACGGTGCAGAGCTATCATCACTTAAATCAAAGGAAACCGGAATTGAGTACCTATGGCAGGGCAACCCCGATGTTTGGTATGGTCAATCACCCATCCTCTTCCCTATCGTCGGTCAGATTCTCGATAACAAGTATCGGGTTGACGGCATTGAGTATGAAATGGCAAAACACGGAATTTCAAGAAAGCGCGATTTCGAGCTTAAAGAAGAAGGTAACGGCTACCTCATACTTACTCAGGCGTGGAGTGAAGAAACACTAAAACAGTATCCTTATAAATTTGTTCTCGATGTTGAATTCAGACTTGAAGGAAAATCTCTTAAGGTTACTCACTATGTCAGAAACGCTGACAACAAAAAAGTATATTTCTCAATCGGTGCTCACCCGGGTTTCAACTGCAAAATCGGTGATTATCTTGAATTTGAAGAAAATGAAACACTCGTTTGTGAAAAAATCAATCCTGATTCAATTCTCGATGGTATTCACTATCCGACACTCAACAACGAAAAAATCTTCGAAATTACAGCGGATGTTTTCGATAAAGACGCTCATGTGCTCTCAGGTATGAAATCCGAAACCCTTTACCTCAAGAGCAATCAGAGAAAAGAATTAGTTAAGTTTCATTTCGGAAAGGCTCCTTATCTCGGAATCTGGGCAAAACCCGGTGCAGAATATGTCTGCATAGAACCTTGGTACGGAATCAATGACGACTACGATAAAAAAGATGATTTCTCGCAAAAAAGAGCTATTCAATCAGTCGATGTCGGCGCAACCTTCTCTTTTGATTGGACAGCAGAAATAATCGAATAAAAAAACTCAGGACGGATTTCATTTAAGAAATCCGTCCGTATTTATTAAAACTTATCTACAATCTGAAGTGCGTATTCATGTCTTCTGGCAAAGCTTGCAGCAAAAGATTTATCAACAGTGACGATAGTAATCTGATGTTCCTTTTCTTTCTTCACTTTACCGTTTTCATCTAATACAGGATTGCCGTTTTCATCCAAAACCTGCACCTCATTATGCTCAAACGCTAAATCATCGATTGTTTTAACCGACTTTGCTATTTTAACGGTAGTTATATTACTTCCTACCAAAACAACCTTACCGACAGAAACTACACCTTCAGGAATAGTAAGCTCTGTCAATCCGGTACACATACTGAAACAACCATCGGGAATATGTTTTATACCTGAATTGAGTTGAATTGATTTCAACTCTTTTTGACCATAAAAAGCCATTGACTTAAGCTCAGTTACAGTTTCAGGAAGTTTGTATGAGGACAAGTCCGCCGCCAACAAAGTCTCGTAAACGACGGTCATATCACCACTGTAGATAACTCCGTCAACAAAGTTAAAATTCAAATTACCGTTAAGATCGATATTGGTAAGCTTTGTGTCGTTTCTGAAAAGCATAACGCCTATATCTTTAAGTTTTGGTGAAAACTTTACCTCAGTCAATGACGGGCAGTCTGAAAAAGCCATTGTCCCGATTTTTTCAACAGAATCACCCAAATCTACTTTCTGCAAATTTTTACAATTCTGAAAAACATTTTCACCAATCGACTTAACATTGTCGCCTATAACAACTGAAGTTATATCATCATCCTTAAAAGCATGGTTATCAATACCAACAACCTTTTTGCCTCTGAGCCTGTTGGGCACTTTGACATCCTTATCTGATCCGATATAGTCTGTAATTATAACCGTTCCTTTTTCTGAACCGTCAATAAATACAAACTCATCCATATCCCAAACAAATGCAAAGTAAAATGCACCAACCCCCGCCAAAAGCATCGCAAACACAAAACAAATTACCTTAATTGCATTTTTCATTTTAAAAACACCTGTCAGAATTTGTATACTCTAACTTCATAAGGTTTAGTAACAAATCCATTATTAACAATTTTATTATCGCTGTAGTTGTTGAAAATAAGCTCGCCCTTTGTGAGGTCGTATCCCTTGGGAGCATTGAAGCGAACAGAATTCTCCTTAAACGAGCAAACCACAAGAATTTTTTCGTTATTAAGAACTCTCTCATAAACATAAAGACTGGAGCTGTTGGGATAATACTCTTTATACTTACCGTAAATAGCAACCTTATTCTCTTTCTTGAACTTTATAAGCTTGCGATAGAAGTGAAGGATGGAATCCGGATCATTGAGAGCTGTTTCAACATTGACTTCTTTATAATTGTCACAAATATTAAACCAAGGAGTGCCTGTTGTGAAGCCTGCGTTTTCCTCAGCGCTCCACTGAACCGGAGAACGTGCTGTTTCACGACTTACCTTATTTGCGTGCTTAACAAACTTTTCTTCATTATAGCCAAGCTTTTTGAAAAGATTATGGTTGTTGAATGTAAGAACATCCTTAAACTCATCAAGTCTCGAAAGTTCAACATTAGTCATACCGATTTCCTGGCCCTGATAGATAAACGGTGTTCCGCACTGAAGCATATACATAGCTGCGAGCATTTTTCCGCTTTCGACACGATAATCAAGGCTACCGTAACGGTTGATGATGCGCGGGTGATCATGATTTTCAATATAAAGAGCATTCCATCCCTTATTGTGAAGCTTATACTGCCACTTTGAGAATGCGCCCTTCATCTTTTTAAGACTGAACGGAACTTTGATCCAATCAGTAACCATACAGTCTGCTTCCATATGCTGGAAATGGAACATCATATCAAGCGTCTTATTCGGACCTTCGGTGATATACGGGAGAGCGAAGCTTGTTGTCATCATCGGACCTTCGGCAACTACAAAGCAATCATACTTATTAAGAACATCTTCTCTGAACTCTTTAAGATATTCGTCAAGATGAGGACCCTTCTTATAATGCTCAATACCTGTTGCAGCAGGAAGCGGGAAGCCATTCGGAAGACCTTCTGCTTTTGAAATGAATGTAATAACATCCTCGCGGAATCCGTCAACACCCATATCAAGCCAGTAACGCATTATATCTTTAACCTCTTCACGAACCTTCGGGTTGTCCATATTAAGGTCAGGCTGCTTTTTTGCAAAAACATGAAGATAATATTTATCAAGATCAGCATTGTACTCCCAAGCACCGCCTTCAAATGTTGAAAGCCAGTTATTGGGTGGTTTGTTGTCCTTGCCCTTACGCCAGAAATAATAATCATGATAGGGATTATCCTCGCCCTTGAGGCTCTCCTTAAACCATTCGTGTTCATCTGAAGTATGGTTAACAACAAGGTCCATAATAACCTTCATTCCGCGTTCGTGTGCACCTTCAAGCACCATTTTAAAATCATCAAGCGTTCCATACTCAGGATTGATGTTTCTGTAGTCTGCTATATCATATCCGTAATCAGCATTCGGAGTCGGATATAAAGGAGAAAACCAAATTGCATTAACACCAAGCTCCTTGAGATAATCAAGCTTAGAATAAACACCTTTAAGGTCTCCTATTCCATCACCATCACTGTCGCAAAAGCTACGCGGCCATATCTGGTATACAACAAGCTCTTTATACCAGTCTTTTTTAACTTCTGACATAATTATGTCCTCCATTCTGATAATATTCACACTGATTTACCGTTAAGATACTCAGCTAAGTCCATCGGTTCTTCAAGTTCTTCGGGTAATGCAGAAACGAAAGTGAAATCAGTTTGCTTGGGCGGTTTATAAAACCACAGCGTAAACCAGCTATGAAGCTTCAGACCCTTTACCCAATGCCGCGGAAATCCACCACACTGCTCACACTGAAACATCTGCTTTGACATCACAACATACCTGTGACGAATTCTTTCCTTGCAACGCCTGCTCAATTCATCAATCGTTATTCTCTCATTATTCACTTTAGCGTTTTTTATTTCTTTATAAACAAAAAAAGGACTCACAACATCACCCCATTTATGTGAAAATTTTATCATTATATTAATATAAAGTCAAGAATATTTAATTAATACTTACAAATTATTATTATATTCTCCTTCACAAACAGCGGTTTTCATAGTATAATTATATAAAACACTAACGGAGGTACAAAATGAAAATAGTAATTTTAGATGCGTATACCACTAATCCCGGCGACCTTTCCTGGGAAATATTTAATGAATTCGGAGAAGTAACAGCCTATGACTACACACCTGAGGATTTAATCATTGAAAGATGCAGGGATGCAGAAATAGTAATTGACAACAAGGTTGTTTTTACAAAAGAAACGCTTGATAAGCTTCCGAAACTGCGATATATAGGAATGCTCAGCACAGGATTTAATGTAATCGATACAGCCGCCGCAAAAGAAAACGGCGTTACAGTCTGCAATGTGCCTACTTATTCAACTTCAGCCGTTGCTCAGTTGACATTTGCTCTTATTCTCGAAATATACAATCAGGTTGGAATCCACAATGAAGCAGTACACAGCGGAGAATGGAGCAATTGCCGCGACTTCTGTTTCCAGAAAACTCCGCTTATCGAGCTTGCAAATAAAACAATCGGTCTCATAGGATATGGCAAAATCGGCTCTGAGGTTGCAAAAATTGCGGATGCTTTTTCTATGAATATTCTATGCTATGTTCCCAGCAAAAAACCGCAACCGAATTTCAGAAGTTTCCGTTTTGTTTCACTTGAAGAGTTGGCAAGCAACTCCGATATCGTGTCGTTGCATTGTCCTCTTACGCCGGAAACAACAGGAATTATTAATGAAGATTTTATTTCAATGATGAAAAAAAACGCAATTATTATCAACACTTCAAGAGGCCCTGCCATTGACGAGAAAGCTCTTGCCGATGCCCTTGATTCAGGAAGAATTGCCGGAGCAGGCGTTGATGTTCTTTCTACTGAACCGCCAAAAGCAGACAACCCCCTTCTTTCTTGCAAAAACTGCTTCATAACTCCGCATATAGCCTGGGCAGGATATGAAACGAGAAAAAGACTTGTCGGTGTAGTTTACGACAATCTTAAGGCTTATTTAAGCGGAAAACCCGTAAATATTGTCAACAAATAAGTATGAGGAGCTGGCTTCAGCTCCTCTATTTTTATAGAATTATACAGATAAGTCCGCTGCATCCTTCATTAATTACTTTTTCTAGTGTCTCCTGAATTTTCATTCTTGCGTCTGACGGCATTCTGAACAGCTTATTATGTAAACCTTCATTGACAAGCTCATGCAGAGATTTTCCAAATATATTGGATTTCCAAATCTGAGTAGGATTCTCTTCAAATTCTTTTAACAGGTACATAACAAGGTCCTCAGACTGAGATTCACTACCGACCAAAGGTGCAACTTCAGTATTAATAGTTGCTTTCATCATGTGAATAGACGGTGCACTTGCTCTGAGTCTGACCCCATATTTACCGCCCTGACGCATAATTTCAGGCTCTTCGAGGCTTAATTCATCCATCGTTGGCATAACTATACCGTAACCTGTTGCCTCAACCTCGTCAAGTGCATCTTTAATTCTGTCGTATGATTTTTTCATCTGCGCAAGCTCAGCAACAGACTGAATCAAGTCTTCCTGAGAATTAATATCAATACCTGTTTTTTCAGCAAGGATTTTATAAAACATATCATTTTCAACTATCGCGTTAAGCACAGCACTTCCCTGAGCAAGAGACACATCCTTCGTATCAATCTTCTCAATATATCTGCAGTCTTTTAAGCTTTCAGCAAAACCGGAGACATCTCTTACCCGTTCCAATTTTTCCGCTTTATCAGAAATCGTCTTAAATATTTCACTTCGAAGCCAGTGTTTATTTTCCAGTCCCGCAATCCAACCGGGTAATTCAATTCTGACTTCCTTTAACGGAAATTCAAAAAGAATACTTGAAAGAATCTCTTTAATTTTTTCTTCTTCAAGGCTTAGGCAGTCGGCAGCTATAACAGGAACATCATACTTAACCGAAAGCTCATTTGCTAGATTTAAAGAATTTTCACTTTCAGGCTCTGTTGTATTCAAAAGCACAACAAAAGGCTTGTTAAGCTCCTTTAGCTCATCAACCACCCTCTCTTCCACCTCGGCGTATTCTTCACGAGGAATATCACTTATAGAACCATCGGTTGTTACAACGAGGCCAATGGTAGAGTGCTCGTTAATAACTTTTTGCGTGCCGATTTCCGCCGCCATATTGAAAGGTATTTCTTCTTCGAACCATGGTGTTTTGACCATTCTTGGCTGGTCATTTTCAATATACCCCAATGAGCTCGGAACAATATAACCGACGCAGTCGATCATTCTGACTTTAAACCTGGCATTATCAGGCAAATTAACCTCAACTGCATCTTCCGGAATGAATTTCGGTTCAGTTGTCATAATCGTTCTGCCTTTTGCAGATTGCGGCAATTCATCCTTTGCGCGCTCTCTCTTAAAATCCTCATTGATATTAGGAATAACAAGCGTATCCATAAATCTTTTTATGAAGGTTGATTTACCCGTTCGAACAGGACCAACGACGCCAATATAAATATCTCCGCCCGTTCTGGTACGGATATCCTGATAAATGTTTGAATTTGTTGCTGTCATAAAGCTTCCTCCCATTGCGGTGCGATGTAGCACCACACCATACATCGATTTGTTAATTGATATGATTACGGGACGAGATTTATGACAAGAAAAAACACAGGGACTTCACCCTGTGTTTTAATATTAAAGCTTATTTCTTATAATTTTGCCGCTGGTTGTTTTCGGAAGCTCGTCCTTGAATACAACAATACGCGGATACTTATAAGGAGCAGTATGCTCTTTAACATATTTTTGAATTTCTTTCTTGAGCTCCTCTGTAGGCTCTGTTCCTTTGGTGAGGACAATACTTGCCTTAACAACCTGACCTCTTACCTCATCGGGTGCGGCAGAAACGCCACATTCAAGAACATAAGGAAGCTCCATAATAACATTCTCAATTTCAAACGGTCCAATACGATAGCCTGAAGATTTGATAACATCATCAATACGGCCAACATACCAATAAAATCCATCTTCATCTCGCCAAGCAACATCGCCTGTATGATAAAGTCCATCGTGCCAGCATTCACTTGTTTTATCTTCTGAACCGTAGTAGCCCTTAAACAATCCGCAGGGAATTGTATCACCCGTTCTGATAACGATTTCGCCTTCCTCACCGACTGCAACACTATTACCGTCCGGATCAACAAGATCAACATCAAAAGACGGAACCGGCTTACCCATAGAGCCAAGACGATGGTCTGAACCGAAAAGATTACCGATAACAAGCGTTGTTTCGCTCTGTCCGAAACCTTCCATAACCTTAAGACCAGTAAGTTTATTAAGCTGACGGAAAACCTCAGGATTAAGTGCTTCGCCTGCAATAGTTGCGTGCTCTACTGAGCTGAGGTCATACTTGGTAAGATCTTCTTTGATCATCATACGATACATAGTCGGCGGTGCGCAGAATGTAGTAATATTATACTTTCTGAACATCGGCAGGATATCGGCAGCATTAAAACGATCAAAATCGTAAACGAATATTCCGCCCTCACAAAGCCACTGTCCGTAAAGCTTACCCCAAAGAGCCTTTGCCCAGCCAGTGTCTGAAATCGTGAGATGAAGACCATTCGGATTTACACAATGCCAATAATTAGCTGTAACAAAATGACCCAAAGGATATTTAAAATTATGAGTTGCAATTTTCGGATAACCCGTAGTGCCTGATGTAAAGAACATAAGCATCTCATCACTACCGCAGGCAGAGTCCTCTGTTCTTTCAAACACATTATTAAAGAGCTTATACTCTTCGTTAAAATCATGCCAGCCATCACGGGAATCGCCGACAATAATTTTAGTTTTTACTGACGGTGCTTTTTCAATAGCAAGCTCAACCTGACGGGCAGTATCGCCGTCCGAAGTACACACGATAGCACTTACGCCTGCCGCATTAAATCTATACTCAAGGTCGTGCTCCTGCAAAAGATATGTAGCGGGAATTGCAACAGCACCAAGCTTATGAAGCGCAATAAGAGAGAACCAAAACTGATAATGTCTCTTAAGGATAAGCATTACCTTGTCGCCCTTTTTGATTCCGAGAGACTTAAAATAGTTAGCTGTCTGTGAGGAATACTCCATCATTTCGCGGAAAGTGAAACGGCGTTCATTCTTATTAACATCAATATGAAGCATTGCAGTTTTATCAGGGCATTTTTTGCCAAGACCGTCAACAATATCAAACGCAAAATTAAATTTTTCTTCGTTCTCATATTCTAAAGAAAGAAGTGCGCCGTTTTCATCCTCTTTAGGATGGATAAAATTATGATAAATTCTTTTTCCTGTGCCCGTTCTCTTCGGAGATTCGTCATCAATCTTTGTTTCGCGAGACGACATATCACCTGACGGATTCAACGGAATAGCATAGAAAAATGAAGGCTCGTTGCTTGCAGAAATCATACCGTGAGGTGTCGAACTGTCAAAATAAACAGAGTCACCTGCATTGAGAATTTCTATATGCTTGCCGATCTGAAACTTAATCGAACCGCTGAGCACGATATCAAGCTCCTGACCTTCATGGGTTGTAAGAGCAATATCTGCTGCGTCCGGAGCAGGATCGCATTTAACGAACAACGGCTCACAAATCTTATTTTTAAAAGAAGATGCAAGGTTATAGTATTCCATTCCGTGTGCAGAGCTGACCTTTTGGCCTTCACCGCGTCTTGTAACGGTGTAAGTAGCAAGCTTCGGGCTCTTACCTTCAATAATATCGGTTACATCAACATTGAAAGCCATTGCGCACCTATAAATGAAGGCAAAGTTAAGATCAACATTGCCGCGTTCGCATTCAATGTACTCTTCAATGCTTACACCGGTCTTCTCCGCCATTTCAGCAGGAGTAAATCCAACGATTTCGCGGAGTTCTCTGATTCTGTTAGCCATTTCATTGATTCTAAAATCAAGTCCTGTAATTTCTTTTGCCATAAAAATCACCTTTCTTCAGGGACATAAAAAACTCGTCCCAAAGATTTTGACTTTGAGACGAGTAACAATAACCCGCGGTACCACTCAAATTGCACACAAAGTGCCACTTCAGGCTCCGATAAGCCCTATGCTTTTACGCAGCAATACGAGAGGGTTCTACTTGCATATGCTTTCTTCCCTCCGACTCAGAAGCTACAGACCCAGAATAATTATTTATCGGTTTGCACCTGACACCGACTCTCTGAAACAAACTATAATGAGCACTCTTCGTCGCAGTCTTTAAATATTTTCGATAATTTTAACATTATAAAGCGTTTTTGTCAATAGTTTTCAAGAATTTCTCTCTGCTATTTTTTTGAGATTTTCAAAACTGATTCTTGCAGATTCAAATAAGTCGATATCGCAACTATCCTGCTCGATAATTATATATTCTACACCACTTTCCTTACAAGCTCTGTAGCACTCATCAAGATCAAGATTTCCTGTGCCGATTTCAGCATACTTTCTTTCTTCATTTTCAATTTTATAATCTTTGAAATGGCATACCTTCATTCTTCCCTTGACTTTTCTGATATAATCAGGAGGATAAACCCCTCCGGTCTGAAGCCAATGAGTATCAAGAATGAAATTAAACAAATCAGGATCCGTATCCTCAATCATTATATCAAGCTGTGTTCTGCCGTCATAACGCTCTAACTCAAAATGATGGTTATGATATGCAAACTGCATTCCCGCATCTTTAATCATTTTTGCCGCAGGTGTAAAATCAGCAATATACTTCTTCATACCTTCAACCGAGCGATATTCTTTAGGGCTCCAACCAAGTCCTATTGTTTTGCAACCAAGAGCTCTGTGCTCGTCAATCAAAGCCTCGGTGTCATTAAGAATTCTTTCCATCGGCATATGTGTAAGGCAGACCTCCATATTATATTTTTTACAATATTCGGCTACCTTGTAATTGTCGAGCTTTCCGATTCCTGACACCTGAACGACATCAACACCCATATCAGACAATTTCGACAGAACATTATCCAAATCTTCGAAAGTATCAATGATACTATGAAAATTATACAATGTTATACCAAGCTTCATAAAACAACCTCCTGTTTTTCTTCAATTTTTTCTTGCAACTCTTCCCAGAGCGCATATTTTTCTTCAAGCTCATCATTCAATTGACGAAGAGTATCTGTAAATTCAATGAGTTTTTCATAGTCACTCTGCACGTCATTTGATGATAGCTGATTTTCAACATCCACTATCCGCTGTTCCAAAAGCGTTATAGATTCCTCTGTTTTCGAAAGCAAGGATTTAAGCTTTCTTTGTTCAGCCGCTTGTTCCTTTTTCAGCTTATAATCATTTACCTTTGGTGCAGGTTTTTCTTTAGCTGTTGCTCCTACGCTATCCTGCACCGTCTTCTTTTCTATATAATAATCGTAATCACCAAGATATTCAGTCAGACCGTCTTCGCTGAGTTCAAGGATACGCGTACTTAGCTTATTAATAAAATATCTGTCATGTGAAACTATGAGCATCGTACCGCTGTAATCAATAAGAGTATTTTCAAGCTCTTCCCTTGAAAAAGCATCAAGATGATTTGTTGGCTCGTCAAGCAACAGCAGATTATAGCCACAAAGCATCAGTTTCAGCAACGCAATGCGTGCACGCTCACCGCCGCTAAGTTCCCGCATAACTTTAAAAACATCATCGCCCTTAAAAAGAAAAGCCGCTAAAGCATTTCTGATCGCCGTCTGCATCATCTGCGGATATGCTGACCATATTTCTTCGATGGCAGTTTTACTCATATCGAGCTTTGCCTGAACCTGATCAAAATAACCCTTAAGAACATTTTCACCGAACATAAACTTTCCGTCATCAGGCTTATACTCACCCATCAGAGTTTTGAGAAGCGTTGTCTTTCCGCAACCGTTATCACCGAGCAAAAAGACTTTTTCTCCTCTCGTTATGTGCAAATCAATATTTTCAAATATACTCTTATTGCCGAATGATTTAGAAAGTCCCTTCGCAATGATAACATCATTGCCGCTTACATACTTAGGTTCAAAAGAAACGCGTATTCTTTCAACTCTGCTGTCAGGGATAACCAATTGCTCTTTGATTCTCTCAATTTGTTTGAGCTTGCTTTCAGCAGTTTTAATATTCTTTTCACGGTTCCACTGTCTCTGCTGAGCAACGATACCTTCAAGGCGCTCAATTTCTTTCATATCGCAATCATATTTATCTTCAATTGCTTTTTGTTCAGCTTTTTTCTTAACAAGAAATTCAGAATAATTTCCTTTAAAGCACCTTATCTTTTTGCTTTCAAGTTCAACAGTCTTATTTGTTATTTTATCAAGAAAATATCGGTCGTGAGATATAACAAAAACAGCACCATTATAATTTTTAAGAAAGGATTCAAGCCATTCAACCGATTTTATGTCAAGATGATTTGTAGGTTCATCAAGCAACAACAAATTACTTTTAGAAAGAAGAAGCTTGGCAAGAGCAAGCTTGGAACGCTGACCTCCGCTTAACTTATCCGTTGTCATTGAAAAATCATTTTCTTGAAAACCAAGTCCTAGCAATGCACTTCTCGCTCTGCTTTTGTATGTAAGCCCGCCTTCGTTTTGAAACCTTACCGTAAGCTCATCCTGAAGCTTTATATTTTCGGCCGCATCGCCTATCCCGTTAACAAGCTTATTGTTTACTGATTCAAGTTCATTCTCCATATCTGAAAGATAGTCAAATACACTTAAAATCTCCTCGTAAATCGTGCGTCCATTTTCAGAGCAAGTGTGTTGCTCCATATAACCGATTCTAACATCCTTAGATTTTACTATCTCACCTTCTACAGGCTCAAGTTCGCCTCTTATAAGATGAAACAAAGTTGTTTTTCCGACACCGTTAGCGCCGATAAAACCCACCTTATCCTTATCATTTATGTCGAAATTTACTTTTGAAAACAACTCCCGTTCACCGAACCGGAACGAAAGATTTTGAACATTTAATACAGTCATAATAATCTCCGAAAATTTTATAAGATGATTTTACAACAATATGATAAATAAAACAAGTATAAATTTAAAGCTCTCTGCCGAAAACAGAGAGCTTTGGAAATTAATCGTTATTCTGACCATCGTCACCTGAAGAAGGCTGCGTTCTTGTTTCATCTTCATCCGAACCGGTCGGAAGTGTCGGGAACTGGATGGACGGAAGTGTCGGCAATGTAGGCAATGTGTAGCTTGGGTCAGTCACGCCTGAACTTGAAGGTTCTGTCGACTGAGTAGACTCGTCCTCGTCTGTGTATCCGTTACCGCCTGATGTTGAAGAATTGCTACCGCCTGAACTTCCGGAATTTCCGGAGTTACCTGAACTGCCACCGGAATTCAAATTACTGATAAGATCAAGTGCTGTTGTACGGTTCGG
>JAGAVE010000054.1 GCA_017942105.1 Clostridia bacterium
AAAAGGAAAAAGAAAAGAAGAAAGAGCTGAAGCTTGAAAAGAAGCTTGAGAAGAAAAAAGAAAGAGAAGAAAAGAAGAAAGCAAAAGAAAAAGAAGCCGAAACAAATGAATTGATTGAAGAGGTTGAAGAGTAAAAACTGAATCAGAGTGCGATTAGGGGGGTGCGAAATGTCAGTACCGTATATTATAGGATTTATTGTTCTGTTTGTTTTGCAGTTGATTTCGACTTGTGTTTTCCTGAAGGTTGAAATTCCTCGTCCAAGCAAAAAGTCGTTGGTTTTAAAACTGACTTGTTCAACAATTTTTCTGTTGACTGCTGTTCTTTCGATGTTTTGTTCGAAAAACTTTACAAGCTATGCAGTTTTTATTCTTATAGGTCTCAGCTTATCGTGGATAGGTGACGGTGTTCTCCATTATAAGACGACAGAGAACAACTTCATCGCAGGTGTTCTGATCTTTCTTTGCGGCCACATAAGCTACATAGTCGCTTTTCTGAAAGCGCAGGCACTGTATTTCCCTGAAGCTCCGTTCCTTGGATATGAAGAGACAGTGCTTCTGCTCGGAGGAGTATGCTTCGGTCAATGCAGGCTTCATATGCTTAAGGCTGATTACGGAAAGGCATTCATTCCGTGTACACTTTATATGAATGTAATTATGGTTATGTTTGTCAAAGCGATGTCTCTGAGTATTCGCTTTATTATGCAGAGCCCTGTTGAAAACGCAGTTGTAACGGGAATTATTCTTGCAGTCGGAGTATGTATGTTTGATGTTTCAGACTTTACATTGGCGTTGCTGCATTTTACACCGCGATATTCAAAAAGCTACGGAATGAGAAGGCTGAATGTCTGGACTTATTTCTTTGCTCAGATGTGTCTTGGCCTGTCGATTCTTAACATTGCAGTTTAAACAAAAAGAGGAAGCAATCGCTTCCTCTTTTACTTTTATATTAATATTTGTCAACGCCCTCAACATCAACGGTGAAAACTATCGCACCACCGATTGTTACATTGACACCGAGCTCACCTTCCGAAAGGCCGCCACCGAGAGCTGCCGTTGACGGAACTGAACGAGTTCTGGTTTCAGAATTCTTTTTGATGATTTCCTTTGCTTTCTGAACATCCTTGTCTTCAGCGCCGATAAGGAAGGTTGTGTTTCCGACCATCAGGAATCCACCGGTGGTAGAAAGCTTTGTGACGGTAAATCCGTCTTTCGTCAGTGCTGAAGAGACTACAGCGCTGTCCTCGTTATTTACAATAGCAATAAGTAATTTCATAGTTTTTATCCTTTCATTAAATCTTGGGAGCCAATAAATTGTAACTCTTTTTATCGAGCTTGTTGACATCGGGGACTTCATAACGGTTGTCGTTAGCGTCTTTGATCAGCACACGCCCGTCGTATAAAGGCTTGACTGCTGTTATATGATTGCGGATTTCAAAGGTACAGATGCCTTTGTCTGTTTCGACGGTCCACATCCATATTTTGAATTTCTCGCTCATTTTTATGAAGCGCTTGATTCTCGGCATCATATAATATTCGTTAAGACAACCGAGAGCGACATCGCGCGATTCGGGAATGAGATTGTCAAGGTCACGGATGATACCGATTTCATTACCTTCTGAATCTATGAGCGCAATATATTTTGTAAGACCTGTGATAGGGAACATTCTGTGCAATTCAGCGTTTTCAAACTTTTCACCTGAATAAAACTCTGCGTTAACAAATATGCGATCAACAGGTGTAAGCTTCAAAGAACTTCCTTCAATATAGTTCGGCATATTTCACATCTCCTTATTCAAAGTTTTCTTCCTCTTTTTTCTTTCTGAGCAGGTCGCCCATAGACTGAATCTCAATCAGCTTATAATACTTGCCCTTGAGAGCCATAAGCTCATCGGGTGTACCACATTCAACGATTTCTCCCTTATCAACAACAACGATTTTGTTTGCCTTGCGAAGAGTTGAAAGACGGTGTGCGATCATAATCGTTGTTCTTCCGCTGATCAGCCTTTCAATTGCACTCTGAATAAGATTTTCAGTTTCTGAGTCAACAGCAGCCGTAGCTTCGTCGAAAATAAGGATACTCGGATTTTTAAGAACGGCTCTTGCAATAGAAACTCTCTGTTTCTCACCACCTGAAAGGCCGACGCCTCTTTCGCCAAGCATTGTATCGTAAGCATCAGGCATCTTCGAGATGAAGCCGTGAGCATTTGCAACCTCTGCAGCATAAAGAACCTGCTCAACCTTTGTGTTGTTGCTTCCGTAAGCGATATTGTTAAAGATAGTATCTCTGAACATCATCGGCTCCTGCTGAACGAAACCGATGGAGTTTCTGTAATAATCCATATCGATGTTACGGATATTTTCACCATCAATAAAAATCTCACCGTCATATTCATCGTAGTAACGCATAAGAAGGTTGATGAGAGTCGATTTGCCCGAACCCGTAGTGCCGACGATTCCGACGACATCACCGGGTTCAATTGTCAGGTTGATATTCGAAAGCACCTTTTTGGAACGGTCAAAAGCGAAGTTGACATTTCTGAATTCTATTTTGCCGTCAAGCTTTGGCTCAGTATTACCTTCACCAAAGTTGTGCTCAGGTTCGGCATCGAGAATATCGAGGATCTTTTCAGCCGAAGCAAGTGTGTTCTGGTAAGTGTCACCGATATTTGCAAAGAAGTTGACGGGAGTGTAGAACATACTTGCATATGAAATGAATGACACAAGAAGGCCGAGAGTGATGTCACTCTGACCACCGATAACCATTTCACCACCGATGAACCAGATAACGAGGGATCCACAGGTTACAAGGAAGGTGATAACGGAAGGGAAAACAGCTGCGGGGGCAGCAACCTTTTTGTCTTCCCGATACCATTCGTCACAGTATGAGTCAAACTTTCGGATAGCGCTTTTTTCGTTGGTGAAAGCTTTTACAATTCGTACACCGGGTATAGTATCTGCGAGAATGGTTGAAATCGCAGAGCCCCGACGCCAAAGTCGCATATATTTTGGCTTGATTGTTTTGGTGAATATTTTTGCGACGACGACAACAGTAGGAATGGGAATGAGCGAAAATAAGGTCAGCTTCCAGTTCATACTGAGCATAATTATAATAAGACCGACGAGGGTGAATCCCTGCACTATTGCTTCCTGAGAGATCTTCATAACAAAGTTCTGGATCACCGATGCATCGGAATTGACCCTGTTGATAACAGAGCCTGTTGAGATTTTATCGTAAAAGCTCATCGGAAGATATTGGGCTTTTGCATAGATATCTTTTTTGATACCCATAACGATTCTGTCGCCCGTCAGCCTTAACTGATAAGCCCTCAGACCGTTGACGGCATACTGCACGATGTATACACCGACCAGAAGAAGAATTATTTTAACAAGTCCGCTACGGTTATGCTCAGGGATAACACTGTCAACGAGGGTTTTGGTTATATACGGTGGGACGAGAGACATAGCCGTTGTGATAACGGATAAAACCATACAGAATATAAGTGAGCCTTTTTCAGGTGCAATATATTTTGTGAACTTGTTTATGATTTTTCCTTTGCCTGAGCAGTTGATGCATTCAGCATTGGGATTGGGAAGCTTGCGTCCGCATTTAGGGCAGAAGCTGCGTTGCTTATTGTAAACAGCTTCAACAACTTCGATTTCCTCTTCGCTGAAGCCGTCCTTGTTTGTTACATTGATGAAATTGGCTCCTGCGTCAGCAACCTCGGCAGCAGCATAAGAGAAGCGCAGCAAGGCTTCGTAGGTGCCGTCTTTGCGTTTGATTTTGAAAATCGCGTTGCCATAAAGACGCTTGATCTTTGCTTTTTCGATGTCAGAATATTCAGTTATTTTATATTCGGCATCGAGACATTCGTCGAAGGTTATTACTCTGTCTTTCAAGAAAACTGCCATTGATTCAGCATACTTACCGTTAAGGTTAAGGTCACCTACGACGGTAAAAAGCACATCCTCGGGCTTTGCGACGGAGTAAAGCTTATCTCGGAATTTTGCAGGAATGGGTCTGTTACTTATTTCTGCCATTTTAACACCCCTTTATTACCGGATTTAATCGGATTTTAGCAAAAATTTTTTTAAATGTAAATATTTTGAATAAAAAATATGTTACAAAAAAATGCTTTTGATTTTGAACAACTTGCAGTTTACTTTTAATTCCGGATATGGTAGAATCTTAACATCAGAAAGAACGGAGAATTCGTATGAAAAGAATGGCTGAATTCAGCAAAGTCAGCTTTGAAAATTTCTGCTCATCGTGGGCAGATGATTTTGGCGGCACGGCTGAAGAAATAAAAGAAATTTACGAAGATATCAGGCTTCCACGCAGAGCAACATCAGGCTCGGCAGGGTATGATATTTTCAGCCCGGTTGATTTTACTCTCGAACCGGGAAAGACTATCAAAATTCCGACGGGTATCCGCTGTGAAATTGACGAAGGCTGGGTGCTTAAAATTTATCCGAGAAGCGGTCTTGGCTTTAAATTCCGCCTGCAGCTTAATAATACCGTCGGTGTAATCGACAGCGACTATTTCTTCTCTGACAATGAGGGTCACATTTTTATTAAAATAACAAATGACTCCAACGAAGGTAAAGTCGTTGAAGTCAAAAAAGGTCAGGGATTTGCACAGGGCATTTTCGTTGAATACGGAATCACATACGATGACGATGTGACGGATATCCGTAACGGTGGCTTCGGCAGCACAACGAAATGATTATTCAGCGTCTTCCCAGTTGAATTGTGTGAGCTTTCCAGAACATAAAAGGTCAGGGTAATCCCATTGGCGGAGCACCTCGTAAACGGCAATTGCAACCGAGTTTGAAAGGTTGAGGCTTCGCGCTGAGGAATCATTTATCATCGGAATACGGACGCATTTTTCGGGATTGTCAAAGAGCAGTTGCTCGGGCAATCCCTTTGTTTCTTTCCCAAAGAAGAGAAAAACATCATCGTGATAATCAACATCCGTATGACGGTGCTGAGCTTTAGTTGTGAAGAATCTGTACTCTCCGTCTTTGTTTTTCTCAAAAAAGTCATCGAGATTTTTATAATATGTTATATCGAGCAGGTGCCAGTAATCAAGACCTGCTCTTTTTAATTTTCTATCGTCAATTTTAAAGCCCATAGGCTCGATTATATGAAGTCTTGTTCCCGTTGCGGCGCAGGTGCGTGCAATGTTTCCCGTATTTTGAGGAATTTCGGGTTCAACAAGAACTATATTGAGCGTTGCCATTATTTCACCACTTTTATAAGTTTATCTATCTGAGGCTCAAACTGAAGACCGAAGCCTCTTTGTTCATCCGTCAAAGCTGTTTTTTCAACGCAGTCGCAGGTAAAGGACATCGCAATCTGAACAGCATCCGTAAATTCCTTACCATTCATAACTGCAGAAACGAGCGATGAGGCGAAAACATCGCCCGCACCGGGGAAACGACCCTCAGCCTTCGGAGTGAAAAACATATTTGCTTTTCTTGTATAGCTGTCGTAAACGGCACAGCCTATCTGTCCGTCCTCGCTTTCAATTCCTGTTATAACAATGCGTCCCGTGCCAAGATTACGAAGATTTATGAGTAGCTCTTTTATGTGCTCCTGGCTGTACGGCGCCTGAGTGCACTCAACGCCTGCAAGCATTTCTGCCTCCGTAACATTCGGCGTGATGATGTCTGCCATAGCGCAGAGAAAGCGCATTTCGGAAATGAAGCTTTCGTCAATCTGACTGTAAAAATCGCCGTTATCACCCATGACGGGGTCAACGATACAGATAGTGTCGCTCTTTTTGAAATCAATGAGAAATCTTTTAACAATTTCTGCCTGCTCCCTTGTTGCAAGGTAGCCGGTATAAATAGCATCGAAACGCATACCGATTTTTTGCCAGTGGTCAGCAAAAAGCTGCATTTTGTCCGTCAGGTCAGCGCAGACGAAGCCGTCAAATTCCGTATGAGCCGAAAAAATTCCCGTCGGCAAGGGCAGAGCCTGAAGACCGCAAGCGGAAATAATCGGAATAGCGGCGGTCAGCGAGCATCTGCCAACGCAGGACATATCGTTAATCAATGCAATTTTTTTCTGCTTTTCCAAAATTATCATCTCCGAATTCATCTATCGGTTATTATATCAATATTACTTGAAAAAAGCAACAAAGAATATTACTCTCTCTTTAGTAAAGAATAAAAACGAGGAGGGATTTTTAATGAAAACAACGACTTCAAATGTTATGAAGGGCATCGGCGTCGGAATGCTTGTTGGCGGTGCAACGGCACTCATCGGCGGTTCAATGAAAAATTCAAAAAAGATGAACTATAAAAAGATGGCAAACAAAGCAATGAAGACGGCAAACAATATCATGGATACTTTTATGTAAAACGAAAGAAAAAGACCGGGGATGTTGTCCTCGGTCTTTAAAATATTATTTGTCTCTGTTGTTTCTGAGAATCTTGAGAGTTGTTGTCTTGGGAAATTCAGTGTCACGGGTCTTGACCTTTGTGACCTGCTTATACCCGGGAAGCTTTTTGTTGATTTCGTTAACATCACCCTTGATTCTGTCCTTAGCATCGGGAACTTCGAGAGTGTCGAGGAAAAATTCAGCGGTAATGAAGCCGTCCTCGTCATAAACAACAACTTCCTTGACATATTCGATTGTTGAAAGCTTGTCTTCAATTTCCTCGGGAGAAACATTTTTACCGTTGCTCAGAACGATAAGATTCTTCTTTCTTCCGCGGAAGAAGAGGAAGCCGTCCTCGTCAATGTAGCCATAGTCGCCCGTCTTGAACCATTCGCCGTCGAAAGCTGCAGCCGTTGCCTCAGGCTCTTTGTAGTAACCCTTCATAACATTTTTGCCGCGGACATAAATCTCGCCTACGCCGTCTTCGTCCGGGTTGTTTATTTTAATTTCGTTACATTCGAGAGGAGTGCCGACGCTGCCGAATTTGAAGTGGTCGGGGTTGTTAGCAGTGATGGCAGGTGAACATTCTGTAATGCCGTAGCCGTTAACGATATGAATACCCATTTCGTACATACCGCGCTCGTATTTTTCGTCGAGGTAAGCGCCGCCGCAGATGATGAGGGCAAGCTCGCCGCCGAGGTTATCGATGATTGTGCTGAAAATCTTTCTTCTCTTGTCGATGCCGAGCTTCATAAGGAAGTTACTGATCTTAAGGCCTTTTTTAAGAACCTCGTCTCTGCCCGTCTTTTTAGCTGTGAACCAGATTTTCTTATAAATCGTTTCAACTGCAAGAGGAACACCTGCAAAGTTATGCGGATGGTGCTCCGCAAGGTCTTTCTGAATATCCTTGATGCTTCTGCAAATAAAGCCCCATTCTGAAAGAAGACAGCCCGTAAACAGAGCACTTACCCAGGAATATGTATGGTGAAGGGGAAGGAAGCCGATTGCGTGTCCGCTTGGTGCGCTCTTTACGCCTGCAAGAGCATCGGCGGCAACACTGCCCTGAGTGAGCATAACGCCCTTACTTTTTCCTGTTGTACCTGAGGTGTAAACGATGAAAGCAACATCGTCGGGTTTAACCTCTTCGTCAAGGTAGCTCTTGCCTGTTTCCTTTGCGTATGCGTGACCCTCTTCAATAAGGTCATAGTATTCCTCGAGCTTGATGTATTCTGTAAGAACAACGCCTTCGGTCTTCTTCATCATTTCGATTGAAGATTTGAAATCCTTTGAGTAGATGATAGCGTCGCAGTCGCTTCTGACGATAACATCTGTCAAATCTTCATCGGGAAGCTTCGGGTCCATCGGGATGACCGTCATATTACCCGTTATAACTGCGAAATAGCAAGCAATCCAATAATAGCAGTTTTCGCTGAGGATTGCGACCTTCTTTCCTGCAAGACCTTTTTTGTAAAGGTATTCACCGATACCTCTGAATTCATAGTTTACTTCGTTAAAGGTTTTGCTTTCAATTTCATCATCAAAATTGTAATATTTATATTGCAGCTTGTCTCCGCCGGCTTCTGCACCGTAGAGAACGATTTCCTTAACTGTTTCAAAATCGGGGAGCTTAGGACATTTTCTTCCTGCGACATTAGCTTTCATCGGTTTCATAGAAATACCTCTCCAAACAATTTATTCCCAAACAGTATAACATAACGCTGTAAAAAAGGCAATAATCATTATACAAAATTGTTATATTGTCTAAAATTTTGCATCTGAAAATGACGAATAAAAAGCAGAAGCCGCCTTATGTGTTGCATAAGACGGCAATATTTTTATGATATTAAAGAAGCTTTGCAGCAGCCTTGTCAAGCATGATGACAACATCATCGTGCTGATTAAGGATTGAGCAGGGGATTCTCGGCGTAACTTCGCCTGAGTGGAGAGCCTTTACAGCGTCAGCCTTAGCTTCGCCTGTTGCGATAAGAAGGATCTTCTTTGAACGCATAATTGAGCCGATACCCATTGTCATTGCATATCTCGGCATCGGAACATCACCGAAATACTTCTGGTTGGAGTCGATTGTGCTCTGAGTAAGAGTAACCTTAAAAGCCTCGTCTGTAAATTCATCGGCGGGCTCGTTGAAAGCAATGTGACCGTTTGTGCCGATACCGAGAAGCTGAAGGTCGATTCCGCCTGCAGCCTTGATAGCCTCAGCGTATCTCTTGCTTTCTTCATCGCAGTCGGGTGCGTTGCCGTCAAGGAAGTTAACCTTGCTCTCGTCGATATCAACCTTTGAGAAAAGGTTCTCGTGCATAAATGTGTAATAGCTGTTCTTGTCGTTCTTGTCAAGATCACAGTATTCGTCAAGGTTGAATGTTGTTACATCCTTGAAGCTGATTTCGCCGTTTTCATACATCTTGATGAGGTTATTGTATGTAGGGACAGGAGTTGCACCTGTTGCAAGCCCGAGAACTGCATTTGGTTTAGAGTTGATAAGCTCCTTGTAAAGTTCAGCAGCGGCAACTGCGATTTCTTCTGCGTTTTCAAAAATTCTGGTTTCCATTTTTTCTTCCTCCGATTATAATGTAACTTCCTTGTGATTTTCTGATGAAGTGTAGATAGCATCGAGAAGCTTTGAAGTGATGATTGCTTTGTCGATGTTTGCCTGATTCGGCTCTCTTGTTTCAACAGACTCAACGAATGCCTTGATTTCTGCAAAGTAGTCAAAGCCTGTTGTCTTGAAATCTGTTTTGATTTCTGTGAGCATACCGTTCATCGTTGAGTACATTGTGAACTTGCCGCCGTAGTAGAGACGGACGCCTGCCTTTGTACCCATAAAGTCAACGAATGTTTCAGACTGACCGATATTCTGCGCCCATGCACCGTTGAGAGTGATGTTTGCACCCGTTGTACGGATAAAGCCTGTTACGAAGTCGTCAACATCGTATGTACCGTTTTCTTTATCTGAAGAGTCTTCAGCCCACATTCCCGTGTATGTATAGTTCTTCATATCCTTGCCGAGCTTGCAGTAAGCTTCGCCTGAGCAGGTAAGGGGAGTCGGGTCGCCGAGGCAGTAGAGAGTAAGGTCAAGGTAATGAACACCCCAGTCAATGAGAACGCCGCCGCCTGATTTTGCCTTCTGTGTGAAATCGCCGCCGAGACCGGGGATTGAACGGTGAGCACGGAAGCTTACATAAACCTGATAAACCTCGCCGAGTTCGCCTGAAGCGATAAGGTCTTTAACATGATTTACATTGTCACAGAAACGGTTAACAACACCAATCTGAAGCATTCTGCCTGTCTCGTGAGCAACCTTCTGCATCTCGAGAGCTTCTTCAACGGTTCTTGCGGCAGGCTTCTCGCAGAGAACATCCTTGCCGTCACGCATAAAGTCGATTGAAATAGGAGCGTGAAAATCGTTGTGTGTGCAGACGGAAACGATATCAATATCGTCTTTGCCGAGAAGCTCTTTATAGTTATATACAGCGGTACCGCAGCCGTACTTTTCAACGGCTCTGTCGGCTCTCTCGGGAATAATGTCGCAGAAATATCTTACTTCAACATTATCGAGTTTAAGATAGTTTGGAATGTGTGAACCCGAAATGTTACCGCAACCAATGATTGCAACACCTAATTTTTTACTCATAAAATATCACCTCAGAACATTGATAAGTTCATTTTACCAACTTTTGCAGGAAAAGTAAACACAGATACGGCAAAAAATGTAAAATAAACTTATGTAATTAAAAAAATCGAGCCATACCAAAAAGGTATAGCTCGAAAAATATAGGTTATTATTCCAAATTAATACATTCCGCCTGCCTGGCCTGCCATTGCGGCCGCTGCCGCAGCGTCTGCTGCCGGGTCGGGCTTGTCAGCAACGAGAGATTCTGTTGTAAGAACCATTGAAGCAACGCTTGCTGCGTTCTGAAGAGCTGAACGTGTAACCTTTGTCGGGTCGAGGATACCTGCGTCAAACATATCAACGAACTCGCCTGTTGCGAAGTTGTAGCCGTAGCCTGCCTTGTCGCTTGTCATGATTGTGTTGACGATAACCGAACCCTCAAGACCTGCGTTTGCAGCGATCTGACGAGCAGGCTCTTCGAGTGCCTTGAGGACGATCTTGATGCCTGTCTTCTCGTCTGCATCTTCAGTAGCGTCAAGAAGTGCCTTGACAGCAGGAATTGCGTTAAGAAGAGCAACACCGCCACCTGCAACAGTACCTTCTTCAACAGCTGCCTTTGTAGCTGCAAGAGCATCTTCGATGCGGAGCTTCTTCTCCTTCATTTCTGTCTCAGTTGCGGCACCAACGCGGATAACTGCAACGCCACCTGCAAGCTTTGCAAGTCTTTCCTGAAGCTTTTCACGGTCAAAATCAGAAGTTGTTGTTTCGATCTGAGTCTTGATCTGTGCAACTCTGTTTGCGATCTCTGTCTTGTCGCCTGCACCGTCAACGATGATTGTATTTTCCTTGGAAATCTTAACCTGACGAGCCTGACCGAGCATATCGAGAGTTGTTTCGCTGAGTTCAAGACCGAGCTCAGAAGCGATAACTTCACCGCCTGTGAGGATTGCGATATCACGGAGCATATCCTTGCGTCTGTCGCCGAAGCCGGGAGCCTTGACAGCAACGCAGGTGAATGTACCGCGGAGCTTGTTGACAAGGATTGTTGAAAGAGCTTCGCCCTCAACATCTTCGGCTACGATAACGAGCTTTCTGCCACCCTTGAGAACCTGCTCAAGAAGGGGAAGAATCTCCTGAATGTTTGAAATCTTCTTATCTGTGATGAGAAGGAGAGCGTCATCAATAACAGCTTCCATCTTATCTGTGTCGGTTACCATGTAGGGAGAGATGTAACCGCGGTCAAACTGCATACCCTCAACGATGTCTGAATCTGTAACAGCGGTCTTTGACTCTTCAACGGTGATAACGCCGTCTGCGCTTACCTTTTCCATTGCGTCTGCGATGATGTTACCGATTTCCTCGTCAGCAGCAGAGATTGTTGCAACACGAGCGATGTCGTTTGAAGATGTAACAGGCTTTGAATTGCCCTTAACAGCCTCAACAGCTGTGTCAACTGCAACCTTGATGCCCTTCTTGACTACCATCGGGTTTGCGCCTGCGGCAACATTCTTCATACCTTCGCGAACGAGAGCCTGAGCGAGAAGTGTAGCTGTTGTTGTACCGTCACCTGCAACATCGTTTGTCTTTGTTGCAACTTCCTTAACGAGCTGAGCGCCCATATTCTCAAACGGATCCTCAAGCTCAACATCCTTAGCGATTGTAACGCCGTCGTTTGTGATGAGGGGAGCGCCGTATTTCTTGTCGAGAACAACATTTCTGCCCTTGGGACCGAGTGTGATTTTAACTGTATTGGCGAGCTTGTCGATACCGTTCTGCAACGCCTTGCGAGCTTCCTCGCCGTAAATGATCTGCTTTGCCATAAAAAAGTTCCTCCTTATTCAACAACGGCAAGAATATCGCTCTGACGAACGATGATGTATTCTTCCTTGTTGAGCTTTACTTCTGTACCTGCGTATTTGCTTGTGATTACTTTGTCGCCAACCTTGACATACATTTCAACTTCTTTACCGTCAACGACACCGCCGGGGCCGACTGCGAGAACCTCAGCAACCTGCGGCTTCTCCTTTGAAGCTGCTGCGAGGATGATACCGCTCTGGGTTGTTTCCTCAAGCTCTGTCATCTTAACCACAACACGGTCTGCAAGTGGTCTGATATTCATAAAAATTCCTCCTATGAAAAGTATTTAATGATTGTTTTGGCACTCTCTTTCGTTGAGTGCTAAATCTATTGTAGCCACATTTGCAGAAAAAATCAACCCCTTTTGAAAAAATTAACAATTTAATAATATTTATGTTTATTTTCAAATCTTTACTACTTAATAAAATAGTGGTATCATATCATTTAGAAACATTAAAAAGCAGGTGATCTGATGAAAATCGGAATGTCGTCATCGTGTCTTTATCCGATGACGGTAGAGGACTCTTTGAAAACGGTCGGCGAGCTCGGCGCAAAAACGGCTGAGATTTTCTTCAATTCATATTGTGAGCTGAAAAAGCCGATCATAAACGAGCTTCGGGCGATAAAGGATTATTATTCAATGGATATCCGTTCAATCCACCCGTTTACATCTGCGTATGAGCCTGTGCTTCTGTTCAGCGGATACAAGCGAAGACTGCTTGACGGAATTGAGTTTTATAAAAATTATTTTGAAGCGGCAAATGAAATAGGGGCGAAGGCGGTTGTTCTTCACGGTGGAAAGGCATATACTGATATTGAACCTGAGGAATATGCAGAAAGCTATATTCTTCTTAATAACGCCGCCATCGAAGCAGGTGTGCATATTGCCCACGAAAATGTTCGGGATCATCTTTGTGCAAATCCGCTGTTTATGAAAAGACTTGCAGATTGCGTCGGCGATGAATTCAGAATGGTGCTTGATATCAAGCAGTGCAGACGAAGCGGTGAAAGCGAGGTTGATTTTATAAATCTTTTGGGGGATAAAATCTATCAGGTGCACATAAGCGATGCGGCTGAGGGCAGGGATTGCCTTGCTCCGGGAGCGGGCAGATATGACTTCAGACGGCTTTTTGATGCTCTCGCTTTGGCAGGATATAACGAAAGTGCCCTCATCGAGCTTTACCGTCATAATTACGGGGAACCCGAAGAATTGAAAACTGCAAAATCCTATTTGGAAAATCTCTTATGATGCGTTTCTTTCTCTGCTGCTGTGACAGTCTGCAAGTCTGATTTTTGACTCCTTTGTTTCCTCTTCGATTCTTGCGAATGTTTCATCAGAAACAACGCCCCTTAAAAGTTCAAGATTTTCCATAAATACTCCTTTGTTTTTATATCCGGTGTCTCCGGAAGTATTAAACAGTTTATATCCCGTGTTCAGGGGAACTGAGCACTTTATATCCCATACTCAGGGGATGGTATAAAAAAAGACAC
>JAGAVE010000055.1 GCA_017942105.1 Clostridia bacterium
AAGCTCAACATCGCAGGTTATATTCTTGCAACGGTCGGTCGTCTTGGTGTTATGGCTACCGGATATATGGGAAGCATCCCGCTTATGCTCGCATTTACAGCTGTTTCAACTTTAGGTATTGCACCTCTTCAGGGCGATCTGAATGCTCTTATCGCTTCTTGCTCTGAATATACAACATTAAAAACAGGTCACAGACTTGACGGCATGATGTATTCCTGCTCTTCTCTCGGTATTAAAGTCGGCGGTGCTTTCGGTACTGCTATCTGCGGTTGGCTTCTCGACTTTGCCGGCTATGTCGAAAACGCAGCTGTACAGACACCTGCAACAGTAAATATGCTTCATTTCCTTTATCTTTGGGCTCCTGTAATTATTTGCGCCGTAGTTGCTGTGCTTCTTTCACGCCTTAAGGTAGAAAAGGCTAACAAAGAGCTTCTTGAAAAAAAACACATAACCGAAGATGATGTCGAAGTCGTTTACGGAAACGTATAAGGAGGTATTAACGATGAAAGAATTCCAGAGATTTGACAGAATAGGTACAACCCCTCACAGAAGCTACTACATTCCATTTGCACCTGATGATGCGATACGTACTAAACACGGAATCATCGACCGTACTTCAAGCTCCCGTTTTACACTTCTTGACGGTGTATGGCAGATTAAACAGCACGACCACGTTGAAGATTTTGACGTGAACGAAAAGCTTGGGGAAGACATTCCTGTTCCCGCCTGCGTTCAGATGCACGGATATGACCAGATTCAATATCTTAATACAAGATATCCCTTTCCGGTTATGTTCCCTCATCTGCCTTACGAAAATCCTTGCTGGCATTACCGCCGTACCTTTAATATCAAAAAGCATGCAGGAGAAAGATATTATATAAACTTTGAAGGCGTTGACAGCGCATTTTACCTTTACATCAACGGTTCATTTAAAGGATATTCTCAGATTTCTCACGCTACAAGCGAATTCGACATCACAGAACTTGCTGTAAACGGCGAAAACACAATTGACATCCTTGTTCTGAAATGGTGTATCTCCACCTATCTTGAGTGTCAGGATAAATTCAGATTTTCGGGTATCTACAGAAGTGTTTATATGCTTACCCGTCCCGAAAACCACATTACCGATTACAAGATTGAAACCAAAATTGACGGCAACAACGGTGTTCTGAAATTTATCAATGAAAGTCCCGTTGATATCGAGCTTACTCTCGAAGGCAAAACAGTTACGGCAAAGGCAAATGACAACGTTTCTGTAATTTTACCCGATGTGAAGCTTTGGACTGCGGAAACCCCCAATCTTTACACCTTAACACTTACCGCAAACGGAGAAAAAATTATTGAAAATATCGGTTTCAGAGAAATCACCATCGACGGTAAGGTGTTTAAGGTTAACGGTGAAGCCGTAAAGCTTAAAGGCGTTAACCGACACGACTTCCATTGTGAAACAGCAGCAACAGTAAGCCTTGAGGATTTGGCAAGAGATGTTCACCTGATGAAAGAACTCAATGTCAATGCAGTCAGAACCTCGCACTATCCCAACGCTCCTGAGTTTTATATCATCTGCGATACATACGGTCTTTACGTTATGGATGAAGCTGACCTTGAAATGCACGGTGCCTGCACACGTGACGGCAGATATGATATGGAACTTTGGTCTGAATATGCCGAAAACGAATTCTTTACACCCGGTATTACAGACAGACATATTGCTCTTGTTGAGCGTGATAAAAACCGTCCGAGTGTAATTATATGGTCACTCGGTAACGAAAGCTCATTCGGTAAAGCTTTCTTTGAGGGTGCAAAATATATCAAAAACCGTGACAATACCCGTCCGGTACACTATGAAGGCTTGCAGAATGCAGACCCGAAATATTATTATTCCGACCTTGTTGATATGGTCAGCATGATGTATCCGTCTTTTGACACAATCCGTGAAAAAGTTCTTGAGAATCCCGAAGAAACCCGTCCGTTTGTTATGTGTGAATATACACACGCTATGGGTAACAGCTGCGGTGACATAGCGGAGTATTGGGATATGATTTATAATAACGAGCAGATGATGGGTGCTTTTGTTTGGGAATGGGCAGACCACGGTATCAAAACCGACAAAGGTTTCTTGTATGGTGGTGACTTCAAGGAGCCTGAGCACGACGGCAACTTCTGTGCTGACGGTCTTCTGACCCCTGACAGAAAGCTTAAATCAAACGCTCTTGAAATGAAAGCAGTTTACGGCGGAAAAACAAAGTCAGAGGTTACTATCGTTGATATTCCCGCAAGCACATACAGATTCTCATCAGCAATTGATATTGAAGTTAATGAGCATACCAGCGAAATCACTTCAATCAAAGCCGACGGCAAGGAAATTCTTCGTGTGCCGATGCACTTTAATATTACACGATTCACTGATAACGACAGAGAACTTGTTCCCCATTGGATTGGCAGATGCCATCTTGATGCTTGCAAACCGCATATCTTCTCTTGCGAAAAAACGGAAAACTCCTACAAATTCAAAGGATGTCTTGCTGCAAACTGTCTGATGCCTGCCGCATTTTTTGAAATTATGTATGAGGTTTCGGGCAATGTTCTGACAGCTACTGTTGAATATACGCTTGCAGATTATGTCGAGAACTTCCCTCGCTTCGGTGTTGAGTTTGGCGTAGACAAAGCTTATGCTAATTTCTCTTATGCCGGCTTCGGACCTACAGAAAGCTATGTGGATAAGCATACAGCCTGTGAATACGGCTACTATGTAAGCTCTGCACGTGAAAACTATGATCATAAATATATTCGTCCTCAGGAATCAGGCAGCCACTATGCTTGTAAGTATATGGCTGTAAAGGATTTATTCAAGGTAACGGCAGAACAGCCTTTCTCATTTTCAGTAAATCCCTACACCACAAAACAGCTTTGTGAAACACTTCACTCGTTTGAGCTTGAAGAAAATGATTTTGTAAATGTTTGTATCGACCTGGCAATGCGTGGTGTCGGTTCACATTCCTGCGGTCCCGAATTACCTGCTGAATACGAGATTCCGAAAACAGGTAAAAACACCTTCAAGTTTACATTTTAATTAAGTTTCAAAATTAACGGATGCGGTTTTGTCGCCGAGTAAATGACAAAAAATCGGAGATACCTCATCGATAGGTGTCTCCGATTATTTTATAAGGAGTAAAAAATGAAAATTGCATTAATTGCACATGACAAAAAGAAAAATGAGATAATCGAACTGGCAAAGGAATACAAGGATGTTCTCGCCAAGTATGAGTTATATGCCACCGGTACAACGGGAACTCTTATAATGGGCGAAACGGGTCTTAAAATTGTCAGAATGAAGAGCGGTCCCAAGGGCGGCGACCAACAAATAGGTGCAATGCTCGCAAACGGTGAACTTGACCTTATTGTATTTTTGCGTGATCCCTTGACAGCACAGCCTCATGAACCTGATGTTTCGGCACTTCTCCGTTTGGGTGATGTTCAGAAAATTCCGCTTGCAACAAATATAAACAGTGCAACTATAATGTTGGAAGCATTAAAAAACGGAACTTTTTTTGATATTGTAAAGCGTACTCATTCTGAAGAATAATCAAAAAGGGGGAATTAGATGGATATTCTGTCTTTTTG
>JAGAVE010000056.1 GCA_017942105.1 Clostridia bacterium
AAAGCTTCTTTGCAGCCTTTGCCATACCCATTGTCTGATCTTCAAGACCCTCTCTTACCTTAAGAGGTCCTCTTCTGCCGTCAATTACCGGACGAATACCGATTACGGGATAATCGCCGATGAATCTGTTTTCTGCCATATAATATCATCCTTTCAGATTAATTTACTTTATTTCCAACCTTTCGGTTTGGTTGTGATGTTTTTCAATCCACATTTCAGGATTGTGTTCAATATATTGCCATATCTCAGCATAATCGTTTTCATTACGAATAATATGATCAAAAAACGATTTCTGCCAAACAGGGAATCCCGCTTCTTTCGAAACCCATCTTTTCATCTGACCAACTACCCGGGACACTGTAGGGGCGGATATTATCCGCCCGTCAGTTGACGAAATTATCAGATGAACGTGATCAGGCATAATACTGAATTTATCAACAGCAATATTTTCATAGTGTTTTGCTATGTTTTCAACTGCCTTTTCAACGATAAACCCGTATTCCGATAGCCTGATACTGTTCGGGCGGATAATATCCGCCCCTACGGAATCCCATAAAATTCTTTTCCGGTCTTTCACACATACCGTTATAAAATATGAACCGGAAGTTGAATAATCATATTCTTGTAATCGAATTTTCTTGCGTTTCGGAAACTCATTCTCACTTTTCATAATGGAACAAATCAGGCAAAGAAATATTACTTTGCAATTTTAAGGAAATCAGCATATGCTTTTTCCCAATTTTCAACATCTTCAGGCTCATAAACCTTAAGCTCTGATGAAGCCGCAACGATTTTTCTTGCTTCACTGATATCTGCAACTGACTTATCAGACATCAACTGTACCGCAACATTACCCATAACCGTTGCTTCGATAGGGCCCGCCTTAACGGTACGGTTGCAAGAATTTGCCGTAAGCTGACAAAGAAGAGTATCTTTTGTTCCGCCGCCGATAACATGGATAACGGGATAATCGCGTTGAGTACATTCGCAGAGCTTTTCAAAAGTCAGCTTATATTTCATTGCAAGGCTTTCATAGATGCAACGCATAATTTCGCCGACCGTCTGAGGAACATACTGTCCTGTTTTCTCGCAGAATTCCTGAACTCTCTTCGGAATATTTCCGTGAGGCACGAACTCGGGCGCGTCGGGATCAATAAAGCACTTGAAGGGTTCGGCCGCAAGAGCAAGCTTTTCGAGGTCCGCGTAGGAATAATCCTCGCCCTGTCTCTGCCACTGGCGGCGGCTCTCCTGAATGAGCCACAAGCCGATGATATTTTTAAGGAAACCGACAGAACCGTCGAAGCCGCCTTCGTTTGTAATGTTGATATTAAGTGAAGTTTCGTTAACGATCGGCTTTTCAAGCTCTGTGCCGAAAAGTGACCATGTTCCGCTTGAAAGGAAAGCAAACTTACCGTCCTCACAGGGAACAGATGTTATTGCAGACTGCGTATCGTGACCGCAGACGGAAATAACAGGAACTGCCTCAACTCCGCACTCTTCGCATACCTCAGGGGCAAGCATACCGAGAACCGTACCCGGCTTTACAAGAGGAGCAAAGATATCCTCTTTTATGCCGAAATCAGAAAGGATATCCTTTGACCAGCTCTGCGTTTCAAGATCTATCAACTGCGATGTTGAAGCGATTGAATACTCGGCGCACATCTTGCCTGTAAGCATATATGCAAAAAGATCAGGCATAAAGAGCATCTTATCTGCTCTTTCAAGCATCCAAGGTCTGTATTTCTTAAGAGAAATGAGCTGGAACAAGGTGTTAAGCTCCATAAACTGAATGCCCGTAATACCGTAGAGCTTTTCTTTGGGCATCGTTTTGAATGCCTCGTCAACCATACCTGCTGTTCTTGCGTCACGGTAGTGTACGGGATTTTCCATAAGCTTGCCTTCAGCATCAATAAGACCGAAGTCTACGCCCCAGGTATCAATTCCGATGCTGTCAAATCCACCTGCCATACGGGCTTTGATTGTGCCCTGCTTGATTTCGTGGAAAAGACGAAGAACATCCCAATAAACCGTACCGCCAACGCTTACGGGGTCATTGGAGAAACGGTGAACCTCTTCAAGGGTTATTTTTTCGCCGTCAAAGCATCCGATGATAGCGCGTCCGCTTGAAGCGCCGAAGTCAAAAGCAAGAACTCTTTTAGTCATTGATTACAACACCCTTTTGAAGAATAATGTTTGCATAGATTGCTGTTTCGCCCGTTGCAATAATTGCGAAAGCACCCTTTGCCTTATCGTAAAAATCGAATCTTTCAACAAGCTCAATGCCCTTTTCGCCTTCGTTCTTTTCGATGATATCCTTATAAACTGCCCAGATTTCGGGACGGTTTTCAGGATCACCGTTATCCATAAGACCAACAGGATTTTCAACATATGTATCAAGCGGCATAAGCTTGAGAATAGCGTCAAGAATTTCGGGCACGCCGTGACCGTCACAACGGATAAGGCGCTTTGCATTCGTTGCAGCAGGGAAATTACCGTCACCGATTACGAGATAATCGCCGTGACCCATTTCCATAAGAGTTTTAAGAAGCTCAGGCGAAAGCACTGAGGGAATGTTTTTAAGCATAATAAATTCTCCTTTTCAAGATTTAAACGGCTAAAATACACCTATTCTATGGTATTATACAATAATCAGGAATAAAAATAAAGTAAATTACTTGAAAAACTTGCATAAATTTGGTTTAATGTTTTTATTAAAAAGTCAGAGGTGAGCAATTTGTTTGCTAGAGTTAACAGTCTGGGTGCATTCGGTATGGATGTTTTCCCGGTTACCGTTGAAGCCGATATATCCAACGGACTTCCGAAATATGAGGTTGTCGGTCTGCCCGATTCAGCAGTCAGCGAAGCACGCGACAGAGTGCGCGCTTCAATTAAAAACTGCGGATTTACCTTTCCCGTAAGCAGAATTACCGTTAACCTTGCTCCTGCCGACAGGCGAAAAGAGGGCACTATCTATGACCTTGCAATGTTCATCACTCTGCTTCTCGCTTCTGACCAGCTTAACGCAAACACCGAAGGCTACGCTTTTCTCGGTGAGCTTTCTCTTGACGGTAAAATCCGCCATATAAACGGCGCTCTGCCAATGGTTATCAGCGCAAGGCAGAACGGATTTCACAGTATATTCGTCCCAGAAGTTAACGCAAACGAAGCCTCTGTCGTCGAAGGCATAAAAGTTCTTCCCGTCAACAGCGTTATGCAGGTTCTTGACCACCTTAAAGGTCTTTATAAAATTTCTCCCGCTGTTCCGCAGATTGAGGAAAACGCAGAAAACCTCCTCTACATGCCTGATTTTGCAGATGTTAAAGGTCAGTACGAAGCCAAGCGCGCTTTAGAGGTTGCCGCCGCAGGCGGACACAACACTCTTATGATAGGAAGTCCCGGAACGGGCAAAAGTATGCTTGCAAAAAGAATTCCTTCCATTCTCCCCTCGATGACATTTGAGGAGAGCCTCGAAACGACCAAGATTTATTCCGTTGCAGGCGCTCTCAAAGGGAATTCAAAGCTTATCACAGCAAGACCCTTCCGTTCGCCCCATCATACGGTTTCAACAATAGGTCTTTCGGGAGGCGGTGCCGTCCCCAAACCGGGTGAGCTTTCGCTTGCTCATAACGGCGTGCTGTTCCTTGATGAGCTTCCCGAATTTTCAAGGCAGGCAATGGAAATTATGCGTCAGCCTCTTGAGGACGGAAAAATCACTATTTCACGAGCATCGGGATCGTCAAGCTATCCCTGCTCAACAATGCTCGTCTGTGCAATGAACCCCTGCCCCTGCGGATATTTCGGTCACCCCGTAAGAGAATGCACCTGCCACGAGGGTGCAGCTTCAAGATACCTTTCAAAAATCAGCGGTCCGCTTCTTGACCGAATTGATATCCATATCGAAGTACCTCCCGTGGACTTTGAAAAGCTTTCGGATTCTCATAAGGGTGAACCTTCTGCAAAAATACGCGAGAGGGTTGAAAAAGCAAGAAAAATTCAGCAGGAGCGTCTGAAAGGCACCGCCGCAAACTGCAACGCACAGATGAACGCGGCAATGACGAGGGATTTCTGCATAGCATCCGACGCTGCAATGAAAATGCTTCAGATGTCCTTTGACAAATTAGGACTTTCTGCGCGAGCTTACGATAAAATCCTTCGTGTTGCAAGGACAATTGCCGACCTTGACGCTTCAGAAATAATCGAAGTAAATCATATAGCCGAGGCAATTCAATACCGTTCGCTTGACAGAAAATTCTGGAACAAATAAAAATTTTATTGACAAAACCACTCGTGGTGGTGTATCATTGGAAAAAATCAAATACAGGGGTGCTGACGACTGTCGGCTGAGATTATACCCTCTAACCTGATGCGGATAATGCCGACGGAGGAAGATATTGTATAAAAACTTACGCTCGGTCAAAAACCGGGCGTTTTCCTTTTTTCTTTCCCGAATGCGGAGAAATAATCAGGAAAGGAGTTTTAATTTTTATGAGAAACAAAAAATCAGATAAAGTAAGCAAAAACACAATTAAACTTACCGTCAGCGGAATTATGGTAGCAATGTCCACAGTTCTTTCATTTATCAGATTCAGCGAACTGCCGTACGGCGGCTCCGTAACGCTTTTCAGTTTTGTTCCGATACTTTTTGTCGGCTACGCTTACGGTGCAAAATGGGGAATTTCCGCAGGCATCGTTTACGGAATTATGCAGACGATTTTCGGCATTTCGGGTGCAGTTTCCGGTGCAGGTTTTGCATGGTATCAGGTAATTTTATGCGCCCTGCTTGACTATATTGTCGCAGGTGCAATGCTCGGAACGGGCGGTGCATTCAAGAAGCTGATCAAAAATCCTCAGTTTTCGTTCGGTATCGGTGCGTTTTTTGCCTGCCTGCTGAAATATATTTCCCACTTCCTTTCAGGCTACATCCTTTTCGGCACATATGCACAGTGGTTTTTCGAGGAAGGCGGCGGAATGAGCTACGGCGCAGGAATTCTCTCGTCCTACTCAGGAAATATGCTCAGCATCATCTATTCCCTTGTCTATAACGCAACATTTATGCTCCCCGAAACAGTCATCACCGTCATTATGGCTTGCATAATAATCTCCGTCAAGCCTTTAAGAAAAGCTTGCGAAGCAGAATAAAAATCATCTCCGGGATTTATGCGTCCCGGAGATTTTTTATTTATACCGATAAACCTTTACATAATCTACTATAAACTCGGCGCCCTCTGCTGGTATGTTTTCTCTTTCACTCGGAATACCATTGTCACCTTTCATTTCAACTGAAAGAATAAGATATTCTTCATTCTGACTGACCCCGCCGTAATCTGTGCGGAATGTTTCAACACCGTTAATATAGAAGATATACTCATCTTCGTTCCATTCAAGGCCATATGTATTGAACTCTTCGTACGGATTATTTTTTAAGAGGAATTTCGTTGCACCGTGTTTCTGATGAGCGTCGTCATAACCGTCGAAATGGAGATTGCTGGTTACCGCATTTTCAAGTAAATCGCCGTAGCAATCACTTTCGAAAATATCGATTTCCGTACCGTCTCGGCCGTTTCCGTCGGCATTGAAAACCCCGTCATTCATAAGCCAGAAGGCACTCCATATATCTGCGCCCTTCGGAAGAATACATCTGCATTCAAAATAGCCGTATTTCTGGCTGAAGCCGTTGGGAGCGTCCGAATCCGTATCGATTCCTGCAGTGTACCAGCCTGCGCCTTTACCTCCCATCCCGTCCTCAAGATAGACAACAGGGATAACGAGATTTCCGTCCTTGGTTTCAGCAAGATTCTGATTCCAATAGCTGCCCTTTCTTGCTTCAGTAGTGTTTCCGTACTGATAATGACCTGACCATACACTGCGGTCAAGCTCCCCCTCAAAATCATCCTCAAAGGTCAGAACAAATTTATCCATATCAACCTTCTGACCCATGGGATAGCACGGAATATCAAGCGCTACGCAAAAAGAAATTATGAGAGACATCAAAAAAGAAAATATTGCCTTGAACATAATTTTTCCTCCTTAACCGACCGTTCTTCCGATTTTATCAAGCGGAATTTCTTCGAAGCCGGGCATAGTCTTTCTGATTTTTTCGATATCCTTAATGCGGTAATCTCCGTTTTCAGCGTCAACAAAAATTTTGTCTGCTTTGCGCGGAGCATAAATAGCATTATCCTCAATCTCGCTGAAGATTATTACCGAAGGCTCAAGGCGTCCTATCAGATCGCGCTTATCAATAATGAGATTGTTTGTTACCGTGTTTGCAGGATTGGGAATATAGCTTGCTGAATCGGATTTTGAAACATCGTCCGTTACCATACCATATTCTGGGAATGCCGTTTGCCAGATTTCACTCTGCCACGGAGACGCATAAAGCACATCCCACATATCACCGCTGCCGATATGCGCATGGGTGAACCATCCCTCATTCAAAGCTGCGTCACGCGCTCTTTCATCGATATACAGCGGATACAACCCTGCATTGACAATAACATTTCCGTCAATAAGGTTATCTCTACCGCCGCCGACTAAGATTGCGTTTCTCGGAATATTGATAAGAAGATTTCCGTAAACCTTCTGACCTGAAAGCGCATCGTCAAGATAAATTCCGTTCGGCTCGTGGTCACCTGAGCCTAAGTCATAAATACAGTTGTAACGTATAATATTTCCGTAGTTTGTCCAACTTCTGCCCGAATAAATTGCACCTGCATCGTCTGAAAGAAGGCAGACATCATGGACAAGATTATATTCAACGATATGGTTATTTCCCTTATACGCAATCGCTTCGTGCGGCGCGTTGAATATCTCATTATGGGCGCAGATATTGCCTACGCCTTCAAGCGTAACCGCAGGCTGATAAGTCTGATATATTTCCGACCAATCGTGGATATAATTATTTTCTGCTATGCTGTTTCCGGGAGTAAGTGTATTTGCATCTCCGCCGGAAAGGATTATTCCACCCTTGCCCGTACGGGTTATTTCGTTGCAGCTTGCAAGGTTGTTGCTTCCCGTCATTACAAGCGCATTTCCCGCAACATTTTTGATAAGGCAATTCTTAACGGTATTGTTATCAGCCGTTATCGTGATTGCGTCTCCTCTTGTGCCCTTGACCGTAAATCCGTCAAAAATAACATAGTCCGCTTCGGAATTGATTATTGATTCAAGAGACAATGAAAGATCTATCTTTGCACTTTCAAAATCTGCAGGTTTCCAGAAGCAGAGCAAACCGTTTTCACGGTCAAGATACCATTCTCCCTCTGTGCTAAGCTCTTCGGGAACATTGAAGAAGTAATACGGTGCTTCCGGTTTTGTTCCGAACAGGCTGACAAATTTCGGAGAAATCTCTCGCGTTTCAGCATTGAAATATCCTACAGGAGATGATGCATCTGCCCAGTCGTACATCCAATAGCCAAACATCCAGACATCATCAAGATTTTCCCAGCCTGCAATTCTTTCTGCAAGCTCTGCATCCACTCTGTATATATCCGTTTCGGGATTGCGTATTTCATACCAATTTTCAACAATCGGCTTTGATCCTCCCGATTCCCTGCCGAGTCCCGTTTTAACAACCTCTTCAAACTGAAGATATCCGCTGTCGGGGTATCTTGCGATAGTCTGCCTCTGGTCATTTACAAAAAGCTCACAGTAAAGCGGTCCGACATAATCACCGTCATAGTTTGCAGCCGTATGATAAGAGCCGACCGCGTAAATTTTTCCCCAATCATCCTTACTTAGAGAATACGGAGCCTTCGTCAGATCGAGAACAACAACATTTTCCTTTGCTTCATCGGTCAACTTCTGAGCAATCTCAGGATAATTTCTTACACTTGAAAAATCGTCCGCATTAAGAGTTGCACCGCCGTTGAAAACAACCTCTCCGTTATACGAACGGTAGGTTATGGGGCAATCCGCTGTTCCCGAATCTTCCTTTGTAAGCTTCAACGAACTGATTCGGTATTCACCTGCTTCAATGCAGACGGTTATTCCGTCTCTGCCTGTTTTATCGGTATTTCTTACAGCTTCAGCAGCTCTTTCGACTGTTCTGAACGGAGCATCATTTGTTCCGCTGTTTTCATCGTCACCGTTTGTGCTGACATAAAAATCGCCGATAACTTCACCCTCCTGAGCGTCTTTCTTATCCGTCTGAATCAGCGGAGCTGAAGCGATATAATCTCTGTTAAAAAAGCCTACAATTCCACCTTTGACTTCGTTATAGCAAGTTGTAAAAACCATCACGATTGCCAGTATAACGGGCAGAATAAAAGAATGGAGCTTCGTCTGTTTCCTTTTCATTAACATGCCACTCCTTATTTTACAACCTTGATTCTGTCCTCAAATCTCGGCTTCATCTCGGGTTTTTCATCGGGATAACCGACTGCGATTGCGATAAGAAATTTATAATTTTCAGGAATATCCCAAGCTCGTTTCCATTTGTTGCCCTGCTCATTTCCGTCTGCAAAAAGAGCGCCTACACTTGCGATAATACAGGTGCCGAGTCCGAGACCTTCAGCCGCGATGCAGATGTTTTCGCACATTATTCCGCCGTCCATATAGCTTTCTCCCTCAGCAAAAAGAACGATAAATGTCGGCGCATTGTGGTAAACAGGATTCGTATCCCAACGGGTGTATGCAGGGGTATCGTAGCCGACGAGCTCTTTGAAATCAACATTCATTTCCTTGAGCATCTCTGCATTCTGAACAAAGCGCACATGGCACGGCTGACCGTTTCTTCCGCTGGGAGCGCGAAGAGCTGCCTGCATAAGCGCATCAAGCTGCTCGTCCGTAATCTGCTCAGGCTTGTATTCACGGATAGTCTGTCTTTTAAGAATCGTATTCATTACTTCGTTCATAATTACACCTCATTATTTTTAGTCAATTTGTTTCTCATAATTTTATTTACTATACAGGATATCACTCCGTACAGCAAGCCGCCACTCACAAGTCCTAATAAAAGTCCTTTAACAAAATCTGCACTCACGAACTGATAAACCAGAACAAGCAAGACAACAAACGGTATCAATACCGAAAGAATCTTCGCTGCAAACGGTCCTGCTGCCGAAGGATTACACGGTGCCCAATAAGAAAACGAATTTTTAAGAGGAGCTGCATTCGTTTTGCTTTTGCAATCTTTGCTGTTGAGAGAATATGTTTTATAATTCTTCACATCGTTTTCGTCAAACTCAAAAACGCGGAACGCTCTGTGCTTCGTGCCGTAGCTGTTATATCCCGTTCCGGGGCAATAGCCGAGGTCCATACCGTCAACCTTGCCTGCAAACGAATTATAATGATCGTGACCGAAATACATCGCAAAAACATCGCCCTGAGCCTTCATCGCATCAAACTGCTTTGTGCCGAGAGTCATTGACGGAGTTTCGCCGTATGAATAATTGTGAAAAATCTTTTCTTCATCAAGAATCCAGTATCTTTTATTATCCTTCACAAAATCGCACTGTGCGCCCTTTGTGCCCTTTGGCGCCTCCTTGAAAAGCCCCATAATATTGCTGACGGGAATATGCTGAAAAACCATTGACGGAACAAACTCGCCGCCGTTTTCGGCTTTGAGATTTTCGCCGACACTTCTGTACCATTCAAGCTGTGCATCGTTCACGCCCTCATAGCCGATATCCTTTGTTTTTGAATGGGTATCCATAACAAAGAAATTTAGAGCTACTCTTTCACCGTCCGAAGACATAACGGGAACATTGAATGTGCCGACATCGGGTCTGCCGTCGTCGATATCATCAAAGCAAATGCAGTTTTTAAGAGTTTTGTAAATCTCTGCCTGTTCCTCGTTCGAAACACCCGTTTCACGGTCGTGATTGCCGAAGGTCAGCACATAAGGGATATTATGCTTTTCAATAGCGCTAAAAAGCCTGCGTATCGCAATTTCAACATTCTTCTTTGCCTTTTCGCCCTTGCCCCAAAGCCCGACAACATCGAGCTGGTCGCCCGTAATGATGATAAAATCAGGCTTGATCATTTCAATAGCATCATCAACGAAATTAAGGGTGTCCACGCTCGTATTTTTAGTGTCCTGCAAATCAGATATCTGCAAAACCTTTAATTTTCCGTTTTTAAATTGGATTTTTCTTTTAAGGTTCATTGTTGAACTCACCTCTGAAAAAATAATAGCATAATCCACCCTCAAAATCAATAAGAATAACATCTGCATATCCCCTCAATATGAGTTTTTAATAATCTTGCCTTTTGAGAGGTTGTATGGTACAATTTTATTATTCAAATCAGGGAGGATAAGACAATGGCTGATTTCAAAAGCTCTCCGCTCGGAGTTTTTTTAAGGAAAAATAAAATCTGCCCGATATGCACAGCAAAACGAATTGCCGCTTCAACGCAGATTCACCTTGACGGCGCAGATAAATTTTCAAACGGAACCGCTCTCACTCCGCCGATGGGTTGGGCAAGCTGGAACCTTTTCAGAAACAGAATCAACGAAAAGCTTATCGAAGATATTGCAAAAGCTATGCGTGATTCAGGTCTTGCTGATTGCGGATATCAGTATGTTAATGTTGACGACTGCTGGATGTCCTCTTCAAGAGATGCAAACGGACGCTTGCAGGGCGACCTTGCAACCTTCCCTTCGGGAATTAAAGCTCTCGTTGAAAAGGTTAATGCTCTCGGTCTGAAGCTCGGCATTTACACCTCAAACGGTACTCTCACCTGCGAGGATCTACCCTCAAGCCTTTATCACGAGCGTACAGATGCAGAAACTTTTGCTGAATGGGGAATTGAATATTTCAAATACGACTTTTGCCATAACATTCCCATCCCGACGAATGCGCCTGAAATTTCAACCGTTACCCTGACGAAGCCCGGCTCATCCGAGGGAATCACTCTCTACGCTGAGGATGCAGAGCTTCGCGGAAACGCGATCCTCCTCACAGACGAAAAAATGGCCGATACAGGCAGATACATAAGCGGTCTTGATGCAGGCGGCGGTTCAATGTATTTCAGCAATGTAAAAATTCCCGAGGACGGTACATACGCCCTGACCCTCGGACTTCACAAAGCCGGACTCAGGGATAAATATCTTGAAATCGTTGTCAACGATACCGATATTTACAGCCTTACAGAGCCCGGTACAAAGGGATTCACCCACGATGGCAGAAATCAAATCACCGTCGAGCTGAAAAAAGGATTTAATTCTTTTAAATTTCACAATCCCGTCGCTTCAAAAATGGATTCTGCCGCAAAGCAGTACCGTAATATGGGCAAGGAGCTTCAGCGCGCAACAAAGCTCGTTGCCGAAAGAGAAGGAAAAGAGGAAAAACCCATCTGCTTCTCAATTTGCGAATGGGGCTGGAACAAACCCTGGATATGGGGACATACAGCAGGCAACCTTTGGCGAACAACACCCGATATCAAGCCGAACTGGCTTTCAATCATCGGAATTTATGAAGCAACCGTCCGCCTTTATAACCACGCAGGACCGGGGAACTGGAATGACCCCGATATGCTTGAAGTCGGCAACGGCAAACTGACCGATGATGAAAACAAAGCTCATTTTTCGCTTTGGTGTATGCTTTCCGCCCCTCTCATCCTCGGAAACGACCTTCGCAAATTCATCCGTCCGGACGGAAGCGTTGACAAAGAAAATAAGGTGTTCAAAATCGTTTCAAACAAAGCGGCAATAGCAATCAATCAGGATAAGTTGGGCATCCAGTGCCGCCGCATAAAAACAAACGGCTTGTGCGATGTGCTCGTCAAGCCTCTTGAAAACAATGAAATTGCAATATGCTTTCTTAACAAAGGTCCTGTTGAAATGGAAATTTCCTGCAATATGGAAGATATCATCAAGGAGAGCTTTGCAATCCTTCCTTACTCGGATGAATATGAAGTTTATGACATCTGGGACGATGAGAAATTCGAAATCAAAAATGAGCTTTCCTCAAAGGTCAGACCGCACAGCGTAAAGCTTTACAGGCTCAGGGTGGATGACTGATGATTAAAATTATGTTCGTTTGCCACGGCAACATCTGCCGTTCGCCGATGGCTGAGTTTATTATGAAAAAGCTTGTCAATGAACAGGGACTGCAGGATGATTTTCTTATTCTTTCCTCTGCGACGAGTACGGAAGAAATATGGAACGGCATAGGGAATCCCGTTTATCCCCCTGCTAAATCGGAGCTTAAGAGACACGGCATCTCCTGCGATGGAAAAAGAGCCGTTCAACTCAGAAGCGATGACTATGAAAAGTATGACCTTTTTATCGGAATGGACAGCGCAAACATACGAAATATGACAAGAATTTTAAAAGGTGACCCTGATAATAAAATCCGTAAGCTTATGGATTACACTGACCGCCCGGGCGATGTTGCAGACCCTTGGTATACAAGGGATTTCAGCATCACCTACCGCGACATCCTCGAAGGATGCACAAGCTTACTTAAAGCATTAAAAAAAGAGTATTGAGCGAAAACTCAATACTCTTTTTTTCTCTTTGACTGTATTCTTTTTCTTTCAGCCTTGCGAAGATTTTCTGCATCTTTGCGCTCTTGAAATTTTTTCAAAAATTTCGGAAGAATGAAAGCTAATATCAGCTCCGCAGCAAGTGCAACGCAAAGAATTATTATCCAGATCATTTTTTCTTTATTTTCCGCCGCTTGCCTTGCAATATCTTCGGCTGTCTGCCTGTCAACATACTGCTCAACATTTATCGCAAGCTTATTCAACATTTCAAACATTGAAATCCCTCAATTCTCTGTAAACTGCGGAAACAGGTAAGCCGACAACATTGAAATAATCTCCGTTGATCTTCTTGATAAGAACGCATCCTCTGCCCTGGATTCCGTAAGCTCCTGCCTTGTCCATCGGCTCTTTCGTTGCAACATAGGCTTCGATTTCTTCTTTCTCAAGAGGGTAAAACTCAACCTGAGTCGCCTCGCAGAAGTTTTTAACCTTTTCGCCTTTAATTATTGCGACGCCTGTATAAACTGTATGAACTCTGCCTGAGAGCATCATAAGAAGCTCTACTGCGTTTTCTTCAGATTTCGGCTTGCCGAGAATTTCACCGTCAAGCACAACGACCGTATCTGCACCGATTACAACCGCATCCGGATTGTCTTTTGCAACAGCACTCGCCTTCTGCAAAGCAAGGGACATAACAACCTTATCCGCAGACATATTTTTCTCAATGACTTCTTCAACATCTGCAACCTTAACCGTGAAGCTGATGCCTGCAGTTTCAAGAAGCTCTTTTCTTCTTGGCGATGCCGAAGCAAGAATTATCTCTGCCATTACCACAACCCCTTATCACGAAGAAGCTTGACTTTAAGAACTGCGGCCTGCGTCTTGCCGTCGCGGAGTTCATTGCTGAGCACCATTTCAACAGCCTTGTCGAGAGGGATTCTTTCAACATTGAGAAATTCATCCTCATCAAGCTTCTGACTTGTAAATTCCAGGTCTTTTGCGGCATAAAGATGGATAATTTCTCCGCAGTAACCGGGTGTCGGATAAAATTTACCCAAGTCTCTGTAAGTCTTTGCGATACATCCCGTTTCTTCTTCAAGCTCTCTTTTGCCGCTTTCAAACGGGTCTTCGCCCTTTTCAAGCTTACCTGCAGGAAGCTCAGCAACAACCTCAAGATACGGGTATCTGAACTGGCGTACAAAAAGAAGCTCATCATTATCCGTCAGCGCCGCAATGCATACACCGCCCGGATGCTCAACAACCTCTCTGATGCATGGCTTGCCGTTCGGAAGCTCAGCATCATCACGGCGGACATTGATAATTCTGCCCTCATATATATAATTTTTCTTAACTATTTTTTCTTCAAGATTCATCTTGCATTTCTCCGATAAATAAAAAGGGGGCAACCAGCGGTCACCCCCGATTCTTTAAAATTAGTCTTCGTCGTCGCAATCGCAATCACAATCGAACTCAAACTCAAGTGTTTCGCCGCAAGCGGGGCACTGAATTGTATCCTCATCGAGGATGCTTTCGTCAAGGCAAATGATCTCGTTGCAAGCCGGACACTCAACTTCAACATAGCTGTCACCGCAGCAACCGCAGTCGCAGTCATCGTCACAATCACAATCGCAGTCGCAATCGCAATCATCTTCGTCAAGAAGGAACTCTTCAACATCGCCGAGATCTTCATCGATTTCGTCAACGAGCTCTTCGAGCATTGCAACCTCATCCTCGAGGTCTGCAATTGAAAGAGCCATCTCTTCAATAACATCTGCCATAGCTTTGATAAGCTTAACTTCGTCTGTTTCTGCCTCAAAATGAGCCATATCTACAAGGCCCTTGATATATGCAGCTTTTTCTGTAACTGTCATCATTGTAAAATCATCCTTTCAAAATGATTATGCTCTGCCGAGGTATTCACCTGTACGGGTATCGATCTGAACCTTCTCACCTTCGTTGATGAAGAGAGGAACCTTAACCTCTGCGCCTGTTTCAAGAGTTGCAGGCTTTGTTGTGTTAGTAGCTGTATCGCCCTTGAAGCCGGGATCTGTCTTAACAACCTCAAGATCAACAAATGTCGGCGGTTCAACACCGAAAACCTTGCCCTTATATGAAAGAACCTTACAAACCATTCCGTCCTTTACAAACTTAAAGTTATCTGAAAGGTCTGATTCATTGATGGGTTCAAGCTCATAAGTTTCCTGATCCATAAAGTAGTAAAGACCACCGTCGTTATAAGAATATTCCATATCCTTTCTTTCAATGAAAGCTGTCGGGAACTTTGCTGAAGGGTTGTAGCTCTTTTCTGTTACTGCGCCTGTGAGAACATTCTTAGTCTTTGTTCTTACGAAAGCTGCGCCTTTACCCGGCTTAACATGCTGGAATTCAACAACCTGAAGAACGTTGCCGTCTTCCTCAAATGTTACACCGTTTCTGAAATCACCTGCTGAAATCATACTGTTATTCCTCCGATTTTTGTTTCTTCGCAGCCAAGGTCAAACTTCAACCCCTACCGCTTTAATTAACATTATTATTTTATACTATTTCATTGCATTTTTCAAGTCTTTTCATATCAAAAACAAAAAAAGCTCGCAAAAATACGAGCTTTTAAATGTTATTCATATCTCTTTGAGCCTGTTGTTACCTGCAAAATAAGCAAAGCGTCTGCGGAATTAACCTTTCCGTCACCGTCAAAATCTG
>JAGAVE010000057.1 GCA_017942105.1 Clostridia bacterium
CTCATTATTTGTGTTACAGTTGTCATGACGAATGGTTAACCTCCTGTCGGTTTTGTCTGAGCAACTTAACTGTAACACAGGTTTTTCCTTTCGTCATTTCTTTTTATTCACTTTGTAACACATCTATTGTAAACCTACAGATATGTCAACCATATTTATGTGTTTGTGCATTGACTTTTTGACAGTGTAATGATATACTTTTATATTGAATAAAATTGTAAAGTGGGCGGTTTTTCGTGAAAAATAATAAAGATATCTCTAAGGAAAATACAAATTCAAAATCCGAATCTAAAAAAGCTAAGAAATCAAAAAAATCTAAGTGGGATACTACTTCAAAGATAATATTTGCTTCGATAGCTCTCGTTCTTGTTGTTGTTATCGTTTTCGTCGTCGTACGAGGCAGAAAGGATGTTATCGTTGATAAATTCGGCCAGACGCACATCGTCGTTACCAACTTCTGGGGCGAGTTTGTGCAGGACGAATACGGCAATCTTTACGAAAAGGTTACGGATGAGCAGGGAAATAAGGCGACAAAAAGCTATATTTTCCCCGACAGAGTTAAAAATAAAAAGGGAGATAAAATCGAAAATGCTTTTATAAAGCTTCATATCAAAAAGGGCTGGGCAGATTTTTCTCATAACGATTTTCTTTCTATTCAGCACGAGGGTAATTGTGCAAGCAACACCACGCATTGTCAGGTTGAAATCCGTTACGATATTATGGCCGATGAAAATTCGCTTTATTCAAAAGAAAAGGGCCTTGCAAGAGCTTATGTTGAAAAAATCCCTTCGGTTTACGGCAACCTTAAGGAATACGAAACGGAAATTTTCGGCCTCAGCGCCCGTGCAATGTCTTATACCGTAAAATCCGACGCCTCTGACGCTACGGTTTATTACTACCTCGTTGAGCAGGGTCTTGCCGCATTTGAAATTCGCGTTCACGCTGAGAATTCCTGCTTTGCAAGCGAAGAGGATGTTATAAAAGAAATCGAAAAAGCATACACTCTCAAGGACCTCGGCGGAACAAGACCCGAAGTTCCTTCAACCGAAGCACCGACTGACGAGTTCATCGAGGAAGAGCCGTCAAGCGAAAGCTCAACCTCTGAGCCATCTTCAACCTCTTCAGCGAAATAATTTTTAGGAGAAATTTATATGTTGTTTTCACAGGACATTGGTATAGATTTAGGAACGGCAAACACCCTTGTTTTCGTTAAAGGTAAGGGCATCATTATCCGCGAGCCCTCCGTTGTTGCCGTTGACCAGAGATATAATCCCGTTCGCGTTGTTGCCGTCGGCTCTCAGGCAAAGGAAATGATCGGACGAACACCCGGCTCTATCGGCGCTGTCCGTCCCCTTCGCAACGGCGTTATTGCCGACTTTGACGCAACGGCAGAGATGCTTCGTAAGTTTATAAGAAAAGCAGTTACGGCTTCTCCATTCAGCAAAACGAGGGTTATGATCTGCGTTCCCTCGGGCGTTACCGAGGTTGAAAGAAGAGCTGTTAACGACGCCGCAAAGAGCGCAGGCGCAAGATATGTCAGCCTCATAGAACAGCCCATGGCGGCGGCGCTCGGTGCCGGTCTGCCCGTTGATGCTCCGAGAGGCTCAATGATAGTTGATATCGGCGGAGGTACGGCAGAGGTTGCCGTTGTTGCTCTCGGTGATATCGTTACATCGCGCTCGGTCAAGGTCGCAGGCGACAGCTATGACGAAGCAATCATCAATTACATAAGAAAAAAGCACAGCCTTCTCATCGGCGAAAGAACGGCAGAGGATATCAAAATTCAGATCGGCTCTGCTTTCCCCTACGAGGGTGAAGGCGCAATGAGCGTTAAAGGCCGCAACCTTGTTGACGGTCTTCCAAAGGATGTTGAGGTCTCAGCGGAAGAAATCCGCAACGCCCTTAAAGGCAGCCTCAGCCATCTTCTTGACGCTATCCGTACAACGCTTGAAAACACTCCGCCCGAGCTTTCTGCAGATATAATCGATGGCGGAATTACTCTTACGGGCGGCGGCGCAATGCTCAGAGGGCTTGACAAGCTTATTGAAAAGGAAATGAAAATTCCCGTTACTATTTCAGATAACCCTCTCGACTGTGTTGTTGAGGGTACGGGCATATGCCTTGAAAAACATCATTAATCAAATTCTAAAATTTACTGAAGAAAAGAGGTGAAACGGCTTGCGCAGATTTTATCAGAGCAGAGCTTTGAAAGCGTTTATAGTGGTTATAGTTGCGATTATTTTAGGCGCTGTTGTTGCCGCTCTTTCACACAGCAATAACACTCCCCTTTCCTCGGCGACGAGCACGCTTCTCTCCCCGCTTCAGACCGTTTCATCATACCTGAGCTATAAATTTTCAAACTTCTACGATAATTTTAAATCCTCAGCTACCCTTGCAGAGGAAAACGCAAAGCTTAAACAGCAGGTTGAGGATTATCAAAGCGAAATCATCGGATACAACGAAGCTAAAAAGAAGCTCGATATATACGAGGACTTTCTCGGCGTTAAAGAGGACAACCCCGACTTCGTTTTTGAAAATGCAACGATTATTTCACGCGATTCTGCAGACCTTAACGCCTCATTCTCTCTCAATAAGGGTTCTCTCAGCGGAATCAGCGTTAATGACCCCGTTATTTACGGTAAAAATCTCGTCGGCATTGTAACATCCGTTTCACCCGGCACCTGTACGGTTAAAACGATTGCTAATCCTGATGTCAATGTCGGTATTTACGAATCCTATACGGGTGAGGTCGGCTATGCTACGGGTATCGGCGATTCTTCCGAATCTGTTTACTGCAAAATACCCGGCCTTAAGAAGGACACGGCTATCACTCCGAACGGAATTATCTGCACCTCAGGCAGCGGGGGAATTTTCCCGATTAACCTCATTGTCGGCACCGTTGTCTCAATAGAAGACTCTGCGGACGAGATCTCCTGCTATGCAAACATTCGCTCAGCGGTTAACTTTTCTGAGCTGACGGAGGTTTTCGTTATAAAAGAATTTAACGGTCAGGGTATCGTTACAAACACTGATGGCTCTACCTCATCACTTAAATAAAGAAAGGAAGATTTTCGGCGCCTATGGAATATATCGATAAAATCGGTGGAAACAAAACAGCAGTGCGCCGTTTAATTTTTGCCCTACTGACTGTTCTTACTTTCACCTTTCAGAATACAAGCGGTCTTTTTCCCGAGCCCTTCGGAGTTAAAGCGATGCTTCTTATCCCGATGACCGTTTGCGTCTCGATGTTTGAAAGAGAGTTTGCAGGAATTTTTTACGGTCTTGCGGCAGGAGCAATGCTGGACGCCTTCAGCTCGCAGTCATTGATATTAAACTCTCTTTTCTTTACTGTCATTGGCTTTGCGGCAGGCTCTCTTATAACCTACCTTATGAGAAACAATCTTCTCTGCGCTATGATTTTTGTCGGCGTTTCTTCTTTTGTTTACACGGCGCTGATTTTTATTTTCTACTACGCTTTTGACGGCTTCGTCTCCCCTTTCCGTCTTTATTTCAGATACTTTTTCACTTCCGCCGTCTATACCGTTATATTAACACCTATTTATTATTTTTTAATCCGTTCAATCTCAAAGAAATTCAAATAAAAGGAGATGAAAAAATTGAAGCTTGCTCGTGAAGAGAAAAAAGGCAGATTTATTGCCTTAGTATCGATTTTCGTCTGCTTGTTTCTTGTTTTTTTCATCCGACTTGTTAATATCCAGGTTATAAACGGTGAAAAATATGCCGCAACGGTCGCAACCTCATCTTCAACCTCAGTCGTAAAAGCAACCAGAGGTCAGATTCTTGACCGTAACGGCGTCGTTCTCGTTGGCAACCGTCAGGGTAACGAGATTATTTTTGATGCAAACAAATTCCCTGAATTTAAAAATCTTGCGAAGCGCAACGAAATTATTCTCTCGCTGATAAATCTTTTTGAAAAAAACGGCGAAGAATGGATAAACGAGCTTCCGATCACCCTTGATTTAAACGGAAATTATCAGTTTATCGAAGGCAGAGAGTCCGATATAGAAAAGCTCCGCTCGCGCGATATGCTTCATCTTAATAAATACGCGACCGCTGAGAACTGCATGGCTCAGATTATTGAACGATACGGTCTTTCCGGCTATTCAAAGGCAGACGCGGTTAAAATCGGCTCAGTCTGCATTAATATGAAAGCGAATGTTTTCAACACTGCAAACCCTTACACGTTCGCGCAGGATGTCAGCGACGCAACAGTTTCGGTTATCAAAGAAAACTCTTCATTCTATCAGGGTGTTGATGTTCAGATTGCAACATACCGTGAGTATAAGGACGGTGCAATCGCTCCTCATATTCTCGGTATAACGGGTCCCATCGACGCCGAGGAATATAAAACCCTTAAGGATAAAGGCTACGCGATGGATGACATCGTCGGAAAAAGCGGCATTGAAAAGGCTTTTGAAAAGCAGCTTAAGGGTACGAACGGCATCAAAACCGTTAAAACAAATGCAGACGGCTCTCAGCAGACGATTATCACCGGTCTTAAAAACGGAGACAACATAGTTTTGACTATTGATGCAAATATGCAGAAGATTGCTCAGGATTCTCTTAAGAAAACCTGCGATTCCGTCGGAACTGCCAATGCAGGCGGCGGCGCCGTCGTCGTTATGGACTGCAACACGGGCGAAATTCTTGCAATTGCATCCTATCCTACCTACGATCTTTCGACCTATAACGATAATTACGAGGAGCTCGCAAAAAATCCGAACTTCCCTCTTTACAACAGAGCGACCCTGAGTACCTATGCTCCCGGTTCGACGGCCAAGGTTTCAACAGCCATCGCCTGCCTTGAGGAAGGAATAATTGACGCTTCTTCGGTTAAATACTGCAATTATAACTATCCTTACCGCGGACACAATTTCGTCTGCCAGATAAATCACGCAAACCGTACTATTAATGTTAAAACTGCACTTCAGGATTCCTGCAACTCGTTCTTCTATTATTACGGAGGCGAAGAGCTCGGGATTGATAAAATGAATATGTACCGCGAGATGCTCGGCCTCGGTCAGCCAACGGGAATTGAGCTTAACGAAAATGTCGGCGTGCTTGACTCCCCCAGCTATCGCGCTTCGATAAATCAGGAATGGATGCCCGGCTTCGCTCTCCAGTCTGCAATCGGTCAGGCGGGAAATCTTTTCACTCCCCTTCAGCTTTGCAATTATACGGCAACAATTGCAAACGGCGGAACGCGATTTGAAGCTCATCTTGTTAAATCAATTCTGACATCAAACAACTCATCAGTTGTTCTTAACAAAACACCGTCAGTCGTTTGTGAAACAGGCTTTTCGCAAGACAATATCAAAACCGTTCATCAGGGAATGAGGCTTGTTGTAACAAACGGCGCCTGCCGAAATAATTTTGGTAAGCTTGATGTTGCCGTTGCCTGCAAAACCGGTACCTCCCAGGTTGAAAAAAATATCGACGGAACAAGCAAGGTTTATACTAACGGTTTCAATATCTCCTTCGCTCCGTATGATAAGCCTGAGCTTTCCGTTTCAGTTGCAATTGAAGGAGCAAGAGCAGGTAGTAGCTGCGCTCCGGTTGCCTGTGACATCTATAACTATTATTTTGAAAATATAAAGGCTGAAAATGAACCCGTTGAGGACGAAAACGAAGACCAAAACGGTGAAGAAAATAACGAAGAAAATGAAAATAACGAAAGCTCAGAAAGCATTAATATTGACTCCGAGCTTTTGTTCTAAGAGGTATAAATTATGGCTAAGAAAATAATTTTTGCTTCAGGTAAAGGCGGTGTGGGAAAATCATCTCTCACGGCCGGTGTTGCCGTTGCCCTTAGTGAAATGGGTCTTAACACTCTTGTTATCGATTTTGATATCGGTATGGGTTGCCTTGACCTTATTCTCGCCGCTGATGATACGGGAATTTTTAACTGGGGTGATGTTATAAACGGCCATTGCGAGCCGTCAGTTGCCCTTCGTTCAACCATCGGGCCGAAGCTTCTTGTTGCTCCCGTTGAATTTGACGAAAGCTTTACAGAGGATTCTGTTAAAGAAATGATTAAAAATTACGAAAACGAGTTTGATTATATCCTTTTTGACGCGCCTGCCGGTGTCCGCGGAGGTTTTCTGCTCGCTGCGGCCTGTGCCGATGAGGGAATTATCGTTTCAACTCCCGATGAAGTCTGCGTCCGCGTAGGACTTTATGCAGGTGATATTCTTTATTCTAAGGGAATCGAAAATATCCGCCTCATCATCAATCGTTTTAATAAAAGGCTCACAACTCAGGGACACTACCTCAACATTGATGAAGTTATTGACGCAACCGTTCTTCAGCTTCTCGGCGTTGTCCCTGAAGATAAAAAGCTTTCCTTCTGCTCCGTAACGGGTATGCAATCGCTTGAAAATTCAAAGGCAAAGTCTGCTTTTTTCAGAATCGCAAAGCGCCTTGAAGGAATTAATGTTAATCTTGTTATATAAGGAAACGGAATAAGTCATATGACAGAGAATAAAACAATCGCCGCCATATCCACTCCTATGGGTACCGGCGGCGTCGGAATTATAAGAATATCGGGTGAAGAAGCTTTTGAAATCTGCGATAAATTTTTCAAAGCTTTTTCCGGCAGGACTCTTGCCTCTTCTGAAGGCTACAGAGCGCATTACGGAAGAATTTTTGACGGTGAGAACGCCGTTGATGAAGCAATCTGCATCGTTTTCCGCGCTCCGCACAGCTATACAGGTGAGAATGTTGTTGAAATCAACTGCCACGGCGGCGTTTTTCTGACAAAGAAGATTCTCCGTCTTGTTTTTGATAACGGTGCCTCCCCTGCTGCTCCGGGCGAATTTACAAAAAGAGCTTTTCTTAACGGTAAAATGGATCTTTCCAAGGCAGAAGGCGTTATGTCTCTCATCTCTGCTCAGGGTGAGCAGGGAGTAAATGCCGCATACAATCTTCTTGAAGGCTCTCTCAGCAGAAAAATTGAAGAAATTAATTCGTCTCTGCTTTCAGTAGCGGCTCATATGGCCGCCTGGGTTGACTACCCGGATGATGAAATTGAAGAAATAGACGAAACAAACCTCAGAAAAACGGTAATAAACGCAAAAAATGAAATTGATCTTCTCCTTTCACGCTTTGACAGCGGTATGGCTGTTACGACGGGTGTTGATGCCGCAATCGTCGGCAAGCCAAATGTCGGCAAGTCAACTCTTATGAATCTTCTTACAGGCTATGACAGATCAATCGTCACTTCCGTTGAAGGCACAACGCGAGATGTTATTGAAGAAACTGTTAATCTCAACGGATGTATCCTTCGCCTTTCGGATACAGCAGGTATGCGCGAGACGGGAGATGAGGTTGAAAAAATAGGCGTTGACCGTAGCCGTAAAAAGCTTGAACGCTCAGCCGTTATTTTTGCCGTTTTTGACCTTTCAAGAGAGCTTACGGATGAGGATATGGAGCTTATCGCTCTTTGTGAAGGAAAAACGGTTATACCTATTATAAATAAAACCGATCTTGAAAAACAGGCTGATATTTCTATTATAGAAAATAAACTTGGAAAATGTGTTGCAATATCTGCGAAAGACGGCGAAGGCTACGATGAATTGTGTGAAACAGTTGCTAATATTATCGGCACAAAGGATTTTGATACATCTGCAGCTATGCTTGCCAATGAAAGACAGCGCATTTGTTGCGAAAACGCATCCGCAAGTCTTAAAGAAGCAATTGATGCTATGGATTTTGGCCTGACTCTTGATGCAATCGGCGTCTGCATTGACGGCGCAATTGCAGCTCTGCTTGAATTAACGGGGCAAAAAGCAAGCGAAGCCGTTGTTGATGAGGTATTCAGACAATTCTGCGTAGGAAAGTAAGGAAAAATATGGAGTATTTTGCAAAAAATTATCAGGTTATAGTAATCGGCGCAGGACACGCAGGTATTGAAGCGAGTCTTGCTTCAGCGCGCCTTGGTTGCGAAACCTGCGTTTTTACAATCAACCTTGACTGGGTTGGAAATATGGCTTGTAATCCTTCAATCGGAGGAACATCTAAGGGACATCTGGTGCGTGAGATTGATGCGCTCGGCGGCGAAATGGGAAAAGCGGCGGACGCAAATACTCTGCAAAGCCGAATTCTTAACCTCGGCAAAGGACCTGCAGTGCACAGCCTTCGTGCGCAAATTGACAGACGACTTTATTCCGATTATATGAAGCATATTTTAGAGCTTCAGGATAATCTTGACCTGCGTCAGGCAGAGATTGTTGATATTAAAAGGCTTGATGACGGTAAATGGCAGGTTAAAACGCATCTTGAAGCTGTTTACACGGCAGAATGTGTTATCCTTGCAACGGGTACTTTCCTTGCAGGTAAGGTTTATGTCGGCGATGTTTCATATGAAAGCGGCCCTGACGGAATGTTCCCTGCAAAAAAGCTTGGCGAAACTCTTAAGGAGCTTGGTCTTCCGACAAGAAGATTTAAAACCGGAACACCGTCACGAGTTAACAGAAAAACTGTTGATTTTTCTAAATTAGAAATTCAGGAGGGAGACGAAAACATTGTTCCTTTCTCTTTTGATTGCAATGTTGAAGTTGAAAATAAACTTCCCTGCTATATTACATACACAAATCTCGAAACAAAAGATATAATTATGCAAAATCTGCATCGCTCCCCTCTTTACGGCGGTAAAATCGATGGTGTTGGCCCGAGATACTGCCCGAGTATTGAAGATAAGATCGTTCGCTTTGCAGAAAAAGAAAGACATCAGATATTTATTGAGCCTTGCGGAGAAAATACTGAGGAAATGTATCTTCAGGGTCTCTCCTCTTCCCTGCCTGAGGATGTTCAGCTTAAATTTATTCGTTCTATTCCCGGACTTGAAAATGCTGAGACGATGAGAACTGCATATGCAATTGAATATGATTGTGTTGACCCTCTCGCTCTTAAGGCAAGCCTTGAATTCAACGATTTCAGTGGTCTTTTCGGTGCAGGTCAGTTTAACGGTTCTTCAGGCTATGAAGAAGCAGCCGCTCAGGGTCTTGTTGCAGGAATTAACGCAGCACATAAAATTTTAGGTAAAGAACCTCTCATTCTTGAACGCTCAGGCTCTTATATCGGAACGCTTATTGACGATCTTGTTACAAAAGGCTGTTCCGACCCTTACAGAATGATGACATCGCGTTCAGAATACAGACTTCTTCTTCGTCAGGATAATGCCGACCGCCGTCTTACTCCGATCGGCTATGAAATCGGTCTCATCAGTGATGAAAGATATCAGAAATACCTTAAAAAGCTTGAACTTATCGATATAGAGAAAAAACGAGTACAGACAACGGTTATTGCTCCTTCTGACGCAATAAATGAGCTTCTTGTTTCACGTGAAACATCACCGCTTAACACGGGTGTCCGTTTATCAGAGCTTTTGAAGCGACCCCAGCTTAATTATGATATTCTTACCGATTTCGACAATGATCGTCCTCCCCTTCCCCGTGAAATCTTTGAGCAGGTCGAGATTGACATAAAATATGAGGGTTATATAAGGCGTCAGCAGGCTCAGGTCGATGAAATGCACCGTCTTGAGGTTAAGAAACTTCCTGAAGACACTGATTATAGTTCAATTCACGGTCTTCGTCTTGAAGCAAGAGAAAAGCTTTCAAAAATAAGACCGCATAACATTGGTCAGGCTTCAAGAATTTCAGGTGTAAGCCCGTCAGATATTTCAGTTTTGCTCATTTACCTTGAAAAGGAGTGCCGTAATGATTAATAAATCTCTTTTAAAAGAAGAATCAGCAAAAATCGGAATCGCGCTTGACGATATAGCTCTTGAAAGGCTCGATACATACGCTGAAATGCTTATTGAAACAAATAAGACCCTTAATTTGACGGCTATTACCGAACCTGATGAGGTTCTTTATAAGCATTTCATAGATTCACTCAGCCTTCTTACTGTCGTTGACCTTAAAGAAGGCGCAAAAGTTATAGATGTCGGCACAGGTGCAGGATTTCCTGGTGTTGTCCTTCTCATTGCCCGTCCTGATATAAAAATAACTCTTATGGACGGCACAAATAAGAGACTTAACTTTATTGCAGATGTTCTTGACAGAGTTAACCTTAATGCGGAAATTCTTCATTCACGAGCTGAGCTTGCAGGTAAAGACAAGCAGTACCGTGAAAAATTCGACCTTGTAACGGCTCGTGCAGTTGCAAATATGAATACTCTTAGTGAATACTGTATACCGTTTGTTAAAGTCGGCGGCATTTTTGCTCCTATGAAAGCAGCAAAGGCTGACGAAGAGCTTGACAGCGCAAAAGGAGCAATAAAGCTTCTTGGAGGTACGGTTGAAAAAATCTGCCATCTTAATATTGATAACTGCGGAGAAAGATGCATAATTATTACTAAAAAAATATCGCAAACTCCGCCAAAATATCCACGAGCTTCGGCACAAATTTCAAAAAAACCGCTCGCATAATGTAATTAAAATGAATTACAGCTCAGTTTTGGTAAATGAAAAATAATAGACAAAACTCTCTTATGAATGCTAAGGTATATTTGGCAAATCATAAGGGAGGTTTTTTATGCTTAAAAACCAGAATAAATTTAAAAAATGCAATGAGGTAGTCTTGATTCCTGCAAGAATGATCCAACCAAATCCTCACCAGCCGAGAAAAAGCTTTAATTGGGATGATCTTGAAGGTTTGGCAGAAAGTATCCATCATAACGGTCTTTTACAGCCGATTACCGTCAGAAGCAAAGAAAACGGCAGATATGAACTGATTTCAGGAGAACGCAGACTCCGCGCCTGCAAAATGGCAGGTATTTCCGCTATTCCGTCAATTATAATTGATATCAGCGATGAAAGCTCGGCAATTCTTGCAGTTATTGAAAATCTTCAAAGGGAAAACCTTCACTTTTTTGAAGAAGCTATGGCTATTGAAAGGCTAATAAAAGGCTTCGGACTTTCTCAGGAAGAGGTATCCAGAAAGCTTGGTAAATCACAGCCGACTCTTTCAAATAAACTCAGGCTTTTGCGTCTGCCGGATGAAGTGCGATATAATATAACTATATTCGGCTTATCCGAACGGCACGCAAGAGCTTTATTGCGTTTGCCTACGATTGAGCTTATGGAGCAGGTGATTGATGCTATAGTTGAAGAAGGGCTGACTGTAAATGCTACAGAACAGCTTATCTGCGATATTCTTACAAAACCCGGTGAAAAAGAGAGAAAAGGGAAAAAAGTTATGGTTTTTAAAGATATTCGCATATTTATAAACACTTTGAACCACGCTGTAACAACAATGAGAAAAAGCGGCATAAGCGCTAAAGCAACAAAAAATGAAACAGATACATATATAGAATATACCGTTAAAATAGATAAACCTGCAAATCAGGCATAAAATAGGGGAGATATAAAAATGTTTCACGTGAAACATTAATGTTTTTCAAAAAAATGTTTATTACTACTTTAATTTCATAAATGTTTGTGCTATAATTAAATTCATAAATTTTTATGGAGAAGTATGAAAATGGCTAAAACAATTGCAGTTGTTAATCAGAAAGGCGGCGTTGGTAAAACAACGTCAACAGTAAACCTTGCTGCAACCGTTGCGGCAAAGGGTTACAAGGTTCTGCTTGCTGATATTGACCCTCAGGGAAATGCAACGAGCGGCCTTGGAATAAATAAAAGAGAGCTTGAAAAATCAGCTTACGATGTTCTTATAAACTCGATGCAGATTGAAAAGATAATGATTGAGACGGAATTTGAAAATCTATGGCTTCTTCCTTCAAGTATGAACCTTGCAGGAGCAGAGCTTGAACTTGTTGATATAACAAGGCGAGAGGCAAGGCTTAAAAATTCACTTGCACTCGTTAAAGACAGCTTTGATTTCATTTTTCTTGATTGCCCGCCATCGCTCGGTCTTTTAACTCTTAATGCGCTGTGCTCGGCAGATACAGTTTTAGTTCCCATTCAGTGCGAATATTATGCGCTTGAGGGTCTTTCACAGCTTATGTCTACAATCCGTCAGGTTAAAAGGCTTTATAATCCGCTTATTGATATTGAAGGTGTTCTTCTTACGATGTATGACGGTAGGCTTAATCTTACTCATCAGGTAGTTAACGAGCTTAAGAGATTTTTCCCGAGAAAGGTTTACAACACGCCGATTCCGCGTAATGTTAAGCTTTCCGAAGCTCCGAGCTACGGTATGCCGATAATGTATTACGATAAAAATTCAAAGGGTGCCGCTGCTTATGATGCCCTTGCAAACGAATTTCTTAAATCAAATGGCAAGGAGGCAAAATAATGGCAGTTAAAAGAAACGGACTCGGCAGGGGACTCGAATCACTTTTTGTTGACAATTCCGTTGAAGAGATAAATTCATCAACGAATAAGCTCAAAATTATGGAAATTGAACCGAACCACGACCAGCCGAGAAAGATTTTTGATGAAAAAGCATTGTCAGAGCTTGCAGACAGCATTTCACAACATGGTGTCCTTCAGCCGCTCGTTGTCCGTCCTCTTACTAATGGCGGATATCAGCTCGTAGCAGGCGAGAGAAGATGGAGAGCTGCGAGAATTGCAGGTCTGACGGAAGTTCCCGTTATAATCAAAGAGCTTACAGATGAAGAAACAATCGAAATCGCAATGATTGAAAATCTTCAGCGTGAAGACCTTAATCCTCTTGAAGAAGCGCTCGGTTACAGCTATATGATGGACGAGCTTAAAATAACTCAGGAAGAAGCTGCTGAAAAGGTCGGTAAATCCCGTCCTGCAATCGCAAATGCACTCAGACTTCTTAAACTTCCGGAAGAAATTCAGGAAATGGTCAAGAATAACCTTATTTCAGCAGGTCACGCAAGAGCATTACTCGGATTTGCTAATAAAGAAGATATGATTTCGACGGCAAATCTTATTATTAAAGAAGATATTTCCGTCCGTCAGATTGAAGCTCTCGTTAAAGAAGCTAAAAAATCTCCGGCTAAGCCTAAAGAGCCGAAGAAAAGAGATAAATTTTTCAGCGAGGTTGAATTAGCCCTCGTTGATAACCTTGGCAGAAAGGTTAAAATAAAGGAAAACGGCAAAAAAGGCTCAGGAATTCTTGAAATTGAGTTTTTTGACAGGGATGACCTTGAAAGCCTTGCTTTGCAGCTTGAAAATTACGGAAAATAATATTTATCTGGAGTGATAAAAATGTTAGATATCAAACTTATTAGAGAAAATCCCGACTTAGTTAAGGCCGCAATGAAGTCGAGAAATAAAGACATGGATGCACTTGTTGACGAAGTTCTTGCAATTGATGTTCAGCGCCGTGAGCTTATGACAAAGACAGACGCAATGAAGCAGGAGCAGAACTCTGCAAGCAAGCAGATTCCGCAGATTAAAAAAGCCGGCGGAGATATTTCCGAGATTATGGCTCGTATGAACGAAATTAAAGAAAAGGTCAAGGCTAATGATGCAGAAATTGCTGAGCTTGATAAAAAGCAGAAGACAATAATGTATGAATTTCCGAATGTTCCGAATTCAACTGTTCCTCTCGGCAAGGATGACAGCGAAAATGTTGAGATCCGCCGTTATGGTGAGCCGAGAAGCTTTGGTTTTGAGCCGAAAGCTCATTGGGACATCGGCGCTGACCTTGGAATTCTTGATCCCGAAACAGCCGCAAAGGTAACAGGCACCCGTTTCCATTTCTATAAGGGACTCGGCGCTCGCCTTGAAAGAGCTGTCATCAGCTTCTTCCTTAATACTCATACCGAACACGGTTATACAGAGGTTCTTCCTCCGTACCTTGTTAACAGAGCTTCAATGACAGGCACAGGTCAGCTCCCGAAGTTTGAAGAGGATGCTTTTAAAACAACTGACGATTTCTTCCTCATTCCGACGGCTGAAGTTCCCGTAACAAATATGTTCAGAGATGAAATTATTGACGGTAGCAAGCTTCCTATCAGCTATTGTGCATATTCAGCTTGCTTCAGAGCTGAGGCCGGCTCTGCAGGACGCGACACAAGAGGTCTTATCCGTCAGCATCAGTTTAATAAGGTTGAGCTTGTTAAGTTTGTTGACCCCGAAACATCATATGATGAGCTTGAAAAGCTTACTAACGATGCAGAAAGAGTTCTTCAGCTTCTCGGTCTTCCGCACAGAGTTGTATGCCTTTCAACAGGCGATATCGGCTTCTCATCAGCAAAGACATATGATATTGAAGTATGGATGCCTTCATACGGCAGATATGTTGAGATTTCTTCTTGCTCGAACTTTGAAGATTTCCAGGCTCGCCGTGCGGCAATCAGATTCAAGAAGGATCAGAAGTCAAAAGCACAGCTTGTTCATACTCTTAACGGTTCAGGTGTTGCAGTCGGAAGAACGGTTGCGGCAATCCTCGAAAACTTCCAGAATGAAGACGGAACAGTTACAATTCCCGAGGTTCTTGTTCCTTATATGGGCACGGACATTATTAAATAATTTTTTAAAAATCAAAGCAGTAACTTTCAAAACGAAGGTTACTGCTTTATTTTTTAGGGTAAGGTTTTTCGATATCAGTAATACCGAGTAAATAATCAACACTTGTATTATAATAATCTGCAAGTTTAATTAAAACATCTGTAGGAATATCCCTCAATCCCAACTCATATCTTGAATAACAAACCTGGGAACAATTTAGATATTCAGCAAGATCTTTTTGATAAAGATCTCTATCTTCTCTTAAATTTCTTATTCGGACATACATAATATCACCACAACAAATTTTATGATAATATTATATGTAAACCAAATTGGTATATTGACATATAAACCAAAATGGTTTATATTAAAAATACAGTCATTAAAATAAGTCTGTAAAATTATATAGAAAAGGTGAAAATATGAAAAAAGTAAAAGTTATATTAATTATCATAGCAATAATTTTTGGTATAGGAATTATGGGTTCCTTCTCTTCAAATATTGATATAGAAGATAAAACAACAACTACTGAATTTTCAAAATATTCAAACAAAAAAACAACCGAAAAAAATGAAAATACAGTTATACCTACATCATCAACTACAAAGGATTATGAAAATATAACTAATAAAACAACTACAACTGCTAAACCTACTACAACAAAAACAACAACTACAAATAATAATAATTTACAAGGAGAATATGTTTGGATTCCTAATTTCGGAACAAAATATCACAGTCGTTCGAGTTGCAGTAATATGAAAAATCCGAGTAAAGTTACAATTTCAGAGGCAAAAAGCTTAGGTTTTACTCCTTGTGGAAAGTGTTATTAAACGGCGGCAGCAAGCCACCGACCTATGAACAGTTTTATAATATCATCCGTCCCTAAAAACTTTTTCATTCTGAACGAAGTGAAGAATCTTTAAAACAGAGGTTAAGATTCTTCGGCACAGCCTCAGAATGACATTTTTTTTAATCCATGTATGTAGGGACCGGCCTCCCGGACGGTCCGTTAAATTCAGGTTTATTTCGGACGGTCGAGGACGCCCGTCCCTACTATATTGCTCGAGGCGTGTCCATATTGGAACATAATATGTTCCAATTAAAACGATGAAAAACAACGGGCATATGATATCTGCTCCTACGAAATTAAAATTTATCAAATAAAGATAACAAAAAGATTGCAGATTTTTTTCTGCAATCCTTTACTCTTTTATATAATTCACATTCTCAATTCTTTTTAACAAAGTCACGCTGGAGATAGGGGATATATACATTGTTTTTTCTTTCGTTTTTTTATCGTAAGTGAGCACGAAAGATTTTGGAAGCTCATAACTTACATTTATAACTTTCTTTGCCTTCGACATTGTTGTAAGAAAATCTCTTGTTGACTTCATAACCGTTGAAGTATCAAGGTCAAAAATTCCTACGATTTCTTCAGTTGTAATAATAGTATCCTGACCGAGGTGTAAAAACATTATATCACCGCTTTATTTTTTAACTTTACCGTCTGCAATTTTAAAAGTTTTATCCGATTTGATTTTTCTTAAATGCGATCTGTCGCAGCAGGTGACGAAAACCTGCCAGCCATCGAAATATTTTATAAGATATTTCTGCCTTTTTCCGTCAAGCTCACTCATAACATCATCAAGCAGAGCAATCGGTTGTTCACCTGAATATTTTCGCAGAATTGAAGCTTCGCTCAGCTTTAATGAAAGAGCACACGAGCGCTGCTGACCCTGAGAACCGTAGCTTCTTGCATCCATACCGGAAAGAAAGATATTAAGATCATCCTTATGAGGGCCGGCACTCGTCGCAAGACGAAAAACATCCTTTTTATGATTTTTTACGCTCTCGTTATAAAGTATTTCAGACCATTCTTTTGCACCGTTTCCCGTTTCTTTTAATGAATTAAGATATGAAATTTCCATCTGCTCTCTGTCTGATGAAATTTCACGGTAAACATCTGCTGAAAATTCTTTGAGGTCTTCAATATAATTAAGTCTGTAATCAATAATCTTTCCGCCGTAGCGTGCAATCTCCTCATCAAATACAAATAGCAGCTCTTCGCCCTTTGAGGTCTGGCTGATCTGCTTTAAAAGGGCGTTACGCTGAAAGACAGCCTTGTTATATTTTGAAAGTAAAACTGCGTAATTCGGCCTCACAAGCGAAATTGCGATATCAAGAAATTTTCGTTTTTCAGAAGGACCGTCCTTTATAACAGAAAGAACAGACGGTGAAAAAACCACCGCCTGAAATTCTCCTAAAAATTTTCTCGGCGAGATTTGCTTGATACCGTTGAGGTAAGCTTCTTTCTGACTATCGATAATAAGCTTTGCCGTCTGTGACCTTTCATATGAAAAGAAATCCATATCAATTTCTGAAAACTGAGCATCTTTTTTAATAAGCTCTGCGTTTTTTCTTGTTCGGAAGCTGTTGCATCCCGTAAAAAGCCAGATGCTTTCAATAATATTAGTCTTGCCGTGACCGTTTTCGCCGTAAATAACGTTGATTCCGTTCACGGGTTCGATTTCGATATGCTCAATGTTACGGAAATTTTTGATTGTATGCTTTTCAATATTCATATCAAACTATCTCGTATACCGTATTTTCAAATTCTACCTTATCGCCCGTATGAAGTTTTTTACCTCTCTGGGTGCAAATTTCGTTGTTAACCTTGATTTCGCCGTCCTGAATTACGATCTTTGCGTGTCCGCCCGACTGAACAGCATCGCAAAGCTTCAAAAATGCATCAAGACGGATAAACTCTGTCTGAATACTTTTTTTAACAACAGGTTTTTCTTTGATTTTTAATCTTATTCTTCTTTTATCAATCATTTTTCTTTAACCTCACAGGAAGAACAAGGAAAATAAAGCTTTCGCCCTCAGTCGGAAGTATAAGAATAGGGGAGAGAGCACCGTTGAGAAGAATCTTCACTCTGTCCGTATTGCAAGCCTTAAGAGCATCGAGAAGATAACGGTTGTTAAATCCGATTTCAACTCTGCTTCCGTCAATATCTGCAGAAACCTTATCGTTAGCAGTGCCGAGAGCGGCAATACTTGAAATTCTGATAAAATCAGTATCAAAAACACAGTTGATAAGGCTCTTTGATTTATCTATGATGATAAGAGAAGTTCTTTCAATACTATCAATAAAGCTTCGTGTATCAACCTCGACAGTTGTTGAAATTGAAAGAGGAATTGTAGATTTATAGTTAATAAATTCGCCTTCAAGAAGTCTTGAAATGATGCTGTAACCGTTAACTTTAAAAATTATATGACGGTTACCAAGACCAAGTGAAACAAAACCTTCCTCATCATCATTATCTTCAACAGAAAGCTTGAAAATTTCAGACATTGTCTTTGCAGGGACAATAAAAGCAATGTCTTCGCCGTGATAATCGATTTTTTCCGTACGAATAGCCATTCTGAAGCCGTCAACAGCTATGAGCTTGAGTTCGCCGTCAGAAATTTCAAACCTGATACCCGTATAAACAACCTTTGCATCTGTAACCGCAACAGCAAAGATAGTCTGCTTTACCATTTCAGAAAGCATTTTTCTGTTTATATTAATTGAAAAACTGCCTTGAACAGAGGGAAGCTCAGGATAATCATCAGCAGAAATTCCCATAATTTCATATTTGATGTCTCCGCTTCGGATTGTTGCAAAGTTTCTTTCGTCGCAATCGATTGTAACAGTCTGGTTTGGAATTCTTCTTAAAATTTCGCAAAGAACCTTTGCATTAAGAACGATTGAACCTGCTTCTTCAACCTTTGCATAGATTGTTGTGTTGATGCCTATTTCAAGGTCATATCCCGTAAGGTTGAGCTCGCTGTTTGAAGCTTTTATAAGGATACCTTCAGTTCCGGGAATAGTTGACTTTGCAGAAACTGCTCTTTGAACATTCTGGCAAGCTATTGAGAGAGATGATGTTTCACAAACGAATTTCATTTTAATTCCTCCTATAAGGGAACAACGAAAAATTTCTTATTATATAATAATATTATATATATATTTAAGTAGTAGTAGTAGGGCCTGTTAAAAGTGTTGAAAACTTTTTTAAGCCTTATATATCAACGAAAAATGATAAAAATTTCTAACAATCGGATTGTTGAAAAAATGTGGAAAAATTTGTTAAATAAATGTCACTGTTGAAAGTGTGGAAAGATGTTGAAAGAATGTTAAAGAAAGTGTGGAAACTTTATTCCGGCAGTGTTATAAAGTCTGCCTTCCTTCAAGCGCTCTTGTAAGGGTAACTTCGTCTGCATATTCAAGGTCTGCACCGACGGGAACACCGTAAGCAAGACGGGAAACCTTGATTCCGAGAGGCTTTATGAGCCTTGAAATATACATTGCAGTGGCTTCTCCTTCAACTGTCGGGTTGGTTGCCATAATAATTTCCTGAATTTCATCGTTATTAAGCCTTTTTAAAAGCTCTTTTATTGTTATTTCATCAGGGCCGATTCCGTTCATCGGGGAAATTGAACCGTGAAGAACATGGTAAAGACCGTTATATTCTCTTGTTCTCTCAATGGCAATAACATCCTTTGAGCTCTCAACGACGCAGATTGTTGAAACATCCCTTTTTTCATCAAGGCAGATATTACAAACATCAGAGTCGGTAAGGTCACAGCAGACGGAACAACGGTGAATTTTTTCGTGAGCCAGAATTATTGTATCAGCAAATTTTTTAGCCTCCGCATCGCTCATAGAGAGAATATGAAAAGCTAATTTTTGAGCGCTTTTATGACCGATACCGGGAAGGCGCTCAAACTGTTCAATAAGATTGGCAAGTGGTACTACATTTCGTGCCATCAGAAAAGACCCGGGATTGAAAGGCCGCCCTTAGCCTTTTCCATACCCTTTTCCATAGCGTCGTTTGCCTTCTTGATGCTTTCATTAAGAGCAGAAATAAGAAGATCTTCAAGCATTTCAATATCTTCAGGGTCAACAACATCGGGCTGCATCTTGATTGAAAGAATTTCGTGAGAACCGTTAACGGTAACTTCAACTGCACCGCCGCCAACGGAAGATGTGAATTCGCTTGCTTCAACCTCTTCCTGCATTCTCTGCATATCTTCCTGCATCTTCTGAATTTGCTTCATCATATTGCCCTGGTTACCTGCGTTAGGAATTCTTGCTTTCATTTTTCATTATCCTTTCTTAATTAAAGAGTATTATCTGTCATCTTCCTGAAAATTTTATATAAAAACGGGAAGAGATAAAAGACATAAACAAATAATTTATTTTTTGAAGAAATGTCAGCGCATTTCAAATAAATTTTAATATATTTTCTGAAATAATTTTTGATAGGTTTTTTGAATTTTTTTTCGTTCTCTGTTCCTTTTATATTAAAACGGTAGGAAAGAAGAAGCTTCATTCCTCTTTCAAGATAAAAAGATGAGGTAAGAGAATTTTTAAGAGCCTTGAATTTTTCGTAAGCGAAAAAACGGGTTTCAATAAGGTCAAACCATTTTTCGTGCCATACTTCAGTATAGCTTACGCTTTCAAGGTTTGTATAGTAGCAGTAAAAGGGGGAATCGACGAGAAAAACTTTACCTGCTTTTGTCCATAAATCTGCACAGTAAATTGTATCTTCACCAATTTTAAAGTTACTGAATTTTTCGCTTTCTGCGATTAATTCTTTTTCTATAAGTTTCATACAGGCAGAAGTAAGGGTGAGCTCATTTTTTGCAACAAAATCAGCATCGTTAAAATTAATAAATTCTTCACTTTGACATTCGCGGCAACTGTATTCAAAATTTTTTTCAACGAACTCAGATGTTTTTTCATATCGGCAAACTGCAATTTTACAAGAATTTTCGAGAACAGCACGAAGGAGAAATTCATACATCTGCGGTTGGATAAAATCATCCGAATCAACAAAACCGATAAATTGTCCGCGCGCCTTGCTTATGCCGAAATTTCTTGCGGAAGAAACACCTTTTTCAGGATTTTTATAAAGTTTTATGCGTCTGTCTTTTTCCGAATATTCTTTGATAATGTTAAATGTTGAATCAGTGCTGTTATCGTCAACACAGATAATTTCAAAATCCTTGTATGTCTGGTTAAGAATACTTTCAAGACAACGGCATATATTTTTTTCTTCATTGAATGAGGGGACTATTATGCTGATTGAAGGATTTTTTTCAATATTCATAAGGTCACCGTCTTAAAGATTATTTATTTTATTTACGAGGTCTGCAAGAGGATCATTTTTCTTTGCATCAGACTCTTCACCTTTATAAATTCCGAGCCTGAATTTTTTGCCCGTAACCTCATAGATTGCAGTTTTGATTGCATTTGCGTGGTTACCCTGACGGATAAATTGAGAGAAAATAGGATTATCACATTTGATAAGCATAAATTCGCCTCTCATATATGCAGATGAGTTACCTAAAATTCCGAGCAACGGCTTATCCGTAACATCGAGCTTTGTAAGTACCTCGCCCCAGCCAGTAAAAAGGGTATCAACATCCGGCGAGGGTTCGTCTGCAGGAGCTGACGGAGGAGACTGGAGAGGAGTTTCTTCATTTTTCTCTTCAACGGGTTTCGGTTCTTCTTTATTTGCGGGTGTTACAGCTTCTGTTTTAGGAGCAGAAACGATTTTACCCTCTCTGATTGCATTTTCAAGGTTTTCAATACGGGCGATAAGAGCTGAAGTATCACTTGAAATATCGGGAATGCATATCTTGATTGCAGACATTTCCATCTGTGTGCGTTTGTTTGTTGAGCTTTTAAGAAGTGCGGCGCACTCTTCAAGAGTTGTTATGCAGGAAAGAACTTTAAAAAGTGTAGTCTTTTCTGCCTGTTTTTTGTAAAGCTCAAAGTCAATATCCGTGCAGACGATAAGCTGCTGAGGATTTTTGACGGTTTTTATTATCATAATATTGCGGAAATGGTTTATAAGCTCAGAGCAAAGTCTTTCCATATCGCAGGAATCATTATGAAGCTTGGCAATAAGAGAAAGAACCTCTGAAGGATTGTTCATATTAATGTTATCAACAAGCTCAAAAAGATAATCCTTACCGGCAAGGCCTGCAGCATTGCTGACTATCTCTGATGTTATATGTGAAGAGATACCTGAGCATCTGTCAAGAATTGAAAGAGCATCTCTGAGAGCACCGTCAGCAATTCTTGAAATAAGAAGAGCAGCATCGTCATCAATCGTAATATTTTCATTTTCTGCAACATGCAACAGGCGGCCTTTGATATTTTCGGGAGTAATTCTGTGAAAATCAAATCTCTGGCAGCGTGAAAGAATTGTCGCAGGGAGTTTATGAACCTCTGTTGTTGCTAGAATGAATTTAACATGAGCAGGAGGCTCTTCGAGAGTTTTCAGAAGGGCGTTGAATGCGCCGATTGAAAGCATATGAACCTCGTCAATGATGTAAACTCTGTATTTTGTATGAACGGGTGTATAATTTGCTTCTTCGCGAAGGTCGCGAATATTATCAACGCCGTTGTTACTTGCAGCGTCGATTTCGATAACATCGAGGATTGTACCGTCATCAAGACCTTTGCAGACGGAGCATTCGTTGCAAGGGTTACCGTCTATAGGGTTAAGGCAGTTCGCCGCCTTTGCAAGGATTTTTGCACAGGTGGTCTTACCAGTACCTCTTGAACCCGTGAAAAGATAAGCGTGGGAAATCTTGCCGATTTCAACCTCGTGGGCAAGGGTAGAGGTTATATGCTCCTGACCGACGACATCTGCAAATGTCTGAGGTCGCCATTTACGGTAAAGAACCCTATACAAAAAATCACCCCTTTAATAGAAAAAGTATAAAAAATAAAAGCATTACCTCAGTCATATGGTGCGCAGGCCGTACTGTGTCGCACGGTGTTAACCTCTTAATGCTGCTCGGTTCCCCGCCTGACATGGTTCGTGGCACCCCGTCGCACAGGACCAACACACCACATGACTGAAATAATGCTTCGATAAATCGCCTGCAATATCTTATTTATTATACTATATTTTGCTTGACTTATCAAGTAAAATTGCAAATTTTTTTAAGATATTGCAGTTAAATTTATATTTTAAAAAGCTCTTTTATTGAGTTTTCTGCTTTGCCGATATAATCGGGCATAAAGTTTTGAAGGTATTTTCTTATTTCACTGTTTTTTGCATAAAATTCTTTAAAAATTTCAATGAAACGCTCGCCGTCACTCAACTCTTCAACGGGGAAAACATAACCGTCATAGGTGCCGAAAATATCTTTTGCGATACCCTTTGATTTAATACTGTATCCGATAACAAGAGTCGGGACACAAGTGCTGTATGCAGCGATGGTCGCGTGAGTACGAGCACCAATAAATGCTTCACAACGGGAAATGATGCTTTTATACTCAGTTGCAGAATATTCACCACCGACGAGACCGACTCTTTCACACTTGAATTTTTCGTAAATTTCCGAAAGAGTTTCGCAGTCCGCCGCATTGTTTCTCGTAACATGAGGAATGAGAAGAATGTTAAGGTCTGTTTCATCAAGAATGTATCTGATAAGGGAAAATACAGCTTTCTTTGCAGGATGATTTTCGTCGCAATTTCTTGGATAAACAAAATTACTTATATTTATTCCGATTGTATGCTCTTTTACTTCAAATGCTTCGTTCATTTTTTCATCAACCGGAAGCAAAAATGCTGAATCAGGATAAAGAAGGGTGTTTTTATCGATTCCGTTTTTAATAAGTGCATCGTAAGTGAAGGTTTCTCTTGCAACGATAAGATCAAAGCCCTTAAGGTCTTCAATTTTATCGGGCGTGAGATCATCTTCGCCAACAGAGCAACCCCATAAAACGGTTTTTTTACCCATTGAGCGAAGAGTTTTATTCATCGCTTTTGCAACATGGCCGTCGCCGTAGCAGTAGTTATCTCCACCAACGGAAATATATATATCGTTTTTCTTTAAAGACGGATTTCTGCAGGGAATTGAAAAGTAAAATTCATCTGCCTTTTTCTGAGACTGTCTTGAATATAATGCAATTTTGATTTTATCGGAGAAAGAAGTGTTTTTCGGTGCAACGGAATAGTCAAACTCTTCAATTTCATCAATCAATGGAAAACCTGCTCGTTCATCTTCATCCTTTTTAAAGGTGTAGAGTTTAATATATGATTCGGGTTTTTCTTTTTTTATCATTGAAGAAAGCGTTCTGACAATTGCCTCACATCCGTGATTCTGCGAACCGCCGTGTGAATAAAATGCGTATTTCATTATTTATCACCGTCGCTTAAAAGTTTAACATCAACATCGTCAAAGTGGCACCAGCCCCATTGCCTCGGCCAACTCTGCGATGTTCCGTTTGCGTGAAGAATTTCAAAAACAAATGCGGGGTAAACATAGTCGAGATTTTCGCTGTTGGCTTTTGCCGTACCGCCGGAAAGAATGAGAGTTGCTTTATAAATTCCGGGGCCCAAATTATGTTTGTTTATCGTAATTCCGACATCAAATTCGCCGATTGTATTTATATTTGCAAATGTATCCGTGAAGCAGACCTCGATAGGCGTTTCATCAGCCTGCCATATAAGCATACGAAATGACATATCACCGATATTTTCAACCTTTGTCCTAATACGGAGCTTAAGCTCAATCGGCTCGTCAGGAGCATAAATGCAGGAATCGTTTTGTAAAATATCAAGAGAAAGAATCTCCGCTTTATCAAGGTTATATCCCGGCTGACGGGTAAGCTCGGTAAAATCATAATGATTCTGCTTTTCCATATAAGCTTCGCTGTTATAAATTCGAATACCCTCTTCAACATCTCCGTCAAAAATGACTGTACCTTCACGAAGAACGATGACGCGGTCGCAAAGCTGACGGATGGTATTCATCTGATGGCTGACGAAAAGAATGGTTTTTCCGCTTGCCGCAATGTTGAGCATTTTATCAATACATTTTTTCTGAAAACGGGTGTCGCCAACGGCAAGAACCTCATCAACGAGAAGGATGTCCGGCTCAAGATGAGAAGCAACAGCAAACGCAAGGCGGACAAACATACCGCTCGAATAACGCTTGACGGGGGTGTCGATAAATTTACCTACCTCGGAAAATTCAAGAATCTCATCAAATTTTGCATCAATCTCTGTCTTTGTCATGCCAAGGATAGCGCCGTTGAGGTAAACATTCTCGCGGCCCGTAAGCTCGGTATTAAAACCTGTACCGACTTCAAGCATTGAAGAAATTTTTCCGAGCATTTCGATTCTTCCGTCCGTTGGCTCGGTTATTCTTGAAATAATTTTAAGAAGAGTTGATTTACCTGCGCCGTTTTTGCCGATGATTCCGATTTTTTCGCCTTGCTCAACATTGAATGAAACACCGTTGAGAGCCCAAAAATCTTCTTTATTTGCATTTGGGTTGACGAAGGATTTAACGGCAGCCTTGATTTTTTCTGATCTTCCTTCAGGTTTTTTGGTAATATGCTTTATACGGTATCGTTTTTTTATGTTTTCAATCTTTAAAACAACGGGTTTTTCGCTCATAAAATTCCCTCCCATCAGACGATGTCAACGAATGTGCGTTCTGTTTTTCTGAAAAGGTGAATGCCGAGGGGGATGAGGACTACTATCCACGCAAGAGCGATGAGGAAGGATGTCCAATCAAACGGCATATCTTTTATGATACACCATTTGAACGCATTGATAACGCCTGTTGCAGGGTTGATTGAATATAAAAGTCTTAATTTTTCGGGGATTGAGTCGATTGAATATGCTACGGGAGTAAGATACTGACCGATTGAAATTGCAAAAGGAATAATCTGCGCAAGGTCGCGCCATTTAACATTGAAAGAAGAGAGGAAAAGACCGAGAGCTGTTCCTAAAATAAGGCAAAGAAGGAAGAAAACCGGGAAGAGAAGAAAACGAAGAGAGGGAAGATAGCCCTGAATGAACATCATAACAAGAAGAACAGACATTGAAATCATACTGTCGATGATATGGGCAACGGCAGAGCCTATAGGCGAGATAATTCTCGGGAAATAGACTTTTTTCATAATAGCGGCATTTGTTATGAAGGTATTTGCTGAGGTCGTTAAGCCTTTAGAAAAAAGTCCCCATGGAATTGTACCGGCATAAACCATTATGTAATAAGGAGCAGAGCCGTCAGAAGAAAGACCTGCGAGATTTCCGAAAATGAATGTCATAACGAAAACATTGATGATAGGAGCGATTACAGCCCAGCCGAGACCGATTCGGGTCTGCTTATAGCGGACGGTAACATCTCGTTTTGCAAAGTTATATGCAAGTTCTCTGTAATGCCAGATGTCTTTCCAATACTGGAAATTTTTTCCGTTAGGTTCGATAACAGTTTTTCTCAACTTTCTCATCCTTTAAATTATATTTGCACAATATGTCAACTTATAATACCATAAATGACGGTGTTTAGTCAAATATAAAAATTTTTGCTGTCAGAGAAGAACGCGGAAAATAAATAACGTATAAAGGTAAAACTGAATTTACAAGATTGATTTTTACAGCTCTATAATAAAGGCATAACAACAAAACAACGCTTTGGAGGTAACTTAAAATGAAAAAGGTTTTGATAATTTTAATTGCTATTGCAGGTATTTACGGAGTAATCGAGGCTTGTCACGAAGACAGCAGTGCAGCAGTATCTCATAATTACGACAGCGCATATGTTGCTGATGGTTACGGATATAATTACAGCTACAATAACAGCTCAGACGGATATACATATTGCAACTTCTGCAACGGTTTAGGCGAAGTAAGCTGTGATGTTTGCTACGGTTTGGGTTATCAGACAATTGATGTTCCAAATTACGGCGGAGGCTATCAGCCGGATAAAAAGGTTGATTGCTCGCGTTGCTTTCAGGGAGATATGGATTGTCCGTATTGTTGATAAAAATTTCATAAAAGAAGAAGGAAGCACTTTTTCGGTGCTTCCTTTATTTTATAAGTTAAACATTGAAGAGGAAGTGAACGACATCGCCGTCCTTCATAACATATTCCTTACCTTCAGAGCGGATGAGGCCTTTTTCTCTTGCTGCAGCGAGAGAGCCGTTTTCCATAAGGTTTTCAAAGCTGATAACCTCGGCGCGGATGAAGCCTTTTTCAAAGTCAGAATGGATTTTACCTGCAGCCTGAGGCGCTTTTGTTCCTTTTTTAATCGTCCAGGCTCTGACTTCGGGAGTGCCCGCAGTAAGGTAAGATATAAGGCCGAGAAGGTCGTAGCTTCTCTGGATGAGGAGGTCAAGACCGCCTTTTTCAACGCCGAGCTCAGCGAGGAACATTTCTTTTTCTTCCTTGTCAAGGCTTGCGATTTCTGCTTCAAGCTCTGCGCAGATGGGAAGCACCTGCGAATCGTCCTCTTTTGCGATTGCGCAGACTGCGTTGAAACGGGCATTGGATTCAATATTGTTTGCAAAGTCATCCTCGC
>JAGAVE010000058.1 GCA_017942105.1 Clostridia bacterium
CGTTGGTGAATACCTTGAGCAGAGAGAGCAGAACATCACAATGGAAGTTGTTAACTCTCAGGTTAAGATTGCTCTTGCAGGCGTTTCAAAGGAAGAGCTTGACAGAATCATCATCGCTTACGAGCCTGTATGGGCTATCGGTACAGGTAAGACAGCTACTGCTGACCAGGCTGAGGAAGTTTGTAAGGCTATCCGTGAGCTTATTGAAGAGCTTTACGACAAAGAAGCTGCAGACAAGTTCGTTGTTCAGTACGGCGGTTCAATGAACGCTGCTAACGCTGACGAGCTTCTCGGCAAAGAAGATGTTGACGGTGGTCTTATCGGCGGTGCATCTCTTAAGGCTCCTGATTTTGCAGCTATCGTAAAGGCAGCAAGCAAATAATCGAACAATAATTATTAATGGGACGCCGCAAAGCGTCCCATATTTTCGGAATGGTGATTAATTATGAAAAAACCCGTAGTATTATGTATCATGGACGGCTTCGGCATCAACCCCGGTGATAAGGGTAACGCTATCGAAGCTGCAAACACACCTAACCTTTCAAAGCTTTTTGCAGAAAATCCGTTTACAACTATCGGCGCATCAGGTCTTGATGTCGGTCTTCCCGACGGCCAGATGGGTAACAGCGAAGTTGGTCATACAAACATCGGCGCAGGCCGCGTTGTTTATCAGATGCTTGTAAAGATTTCAAAGTCCATCACAGACGGTGATTTCTTTGAGATTGAAGCTCTTAAGAATGCTTACGCTTCTTGTAAGGAAAAGGGCACTGCCCTTCACCTCATTGGTCTTCTTTCAGATGGTGGTGTTCACAGCCATATTGAGCATCTCTTCGGTCTTCTTGAAATGGCTAAGAAGGAAGGCCTCGAGAAAGTTTATATCCACTGCATTATGGACGGTCGTGATGTTTCCGTTACATCAGGTGCAGGCTTCGTTGAGGATGTTTACAAAAAGACAAAGGAACTCGGCGTCGGCGAAATCGCAACAATAACAGGCCGTTATTACGCAATGGACCGTGACTTCGCTTGGGACAGAGTTGAAAAAGCATACGCAGCAATGGTTTACGGCGAAGGTATTCAGGCTGAGTGCGGCAAAGAATCAATGCTTGCTTCTTATGAAAACGGCGTAACTGACGAATTTATCGTACCGACCGTTCTTAATAAGGAAGGTACAATCAAGGCTGACGACAGCGTTGTATTCTTCAACTTCCGTCCTGACCGTGCCCGTCAGATTACAAGAACTTTCGTTGACGAAGCATTTGACGGATTTGAGAGAAAGAACGGATTCTTCCCGCTCAACTATGTATGTATGACTCAGTACGATGAGACAATGCCCAATGTTACAGTTGCCTTCCCTCCCGAAGAGCTTACAATGACAATGGGTGAATACCTCGCTTCAAAGGGTATGACTCAGCTTCGTATCGCTGAAACTCAGAAGTATGCTCATGTTACATTCTTCTTCAACGGCGGCGAGGAAAAGACATTTGAAGGCGAAGACAGAATTCTTATCCAGTCTCCCGATGTTCCTACCTTCGACCTTATGCCCGAAATGAGTGCATATCCCGTTTGCGATGCAGTTGTTGAAAAGATCAAATCAGGCAAATATGATGTTGTTATTCTCAACTTCGCTAACTGCGACATGGTTGGTCATACAGGCGTATGGGAAGCAGCAGTAAAGGCTGTTGAGGCAGTTGACGAGTGCGTAGGCAGAGTTTGCGATGCTACTCTTGAAATGGGTGGCGCCGTTCTTATCACTGCTGACCACGGTAACGCTGACAGAATGATCGGTGACGACGGCAAGCCGTTTACACCGCACTCAACAAATCCCGTTCCCTTCTGCGTAGTCGGTTATGACTGCGAGCTCAAGGAAACAGGCAGACTTGCAGATATCGCTCCGACAATGCTCACAATCCTCGGACTTGAACAGCCCAAGGAAATGAACGGCGAGAGCATGATTAAATAAGCATATATAATATTGCATCCCTCTGAGTAAACTCAGAGGGATTTTTTAATCATTCCGCAAAATTCAACTCTGAGTTGAATTTTATCACTTAATATGTTATTGTTTTGCCATAAGGCTTGTGTTATATTTTTCGTAAATCAAGACCAAGGCGGTGTAAATATGAACATAGGAAACAGAATCAAAGAGTTGAGAAAAGCCAGAGGGTTAACTCAGGAGCAGCTTGCAAATGCGATAGGCATTTCCTTTCAGGCTGTAAGCAAATGGGAAAATAATATCGCTTACCCCGATATTACACTCGCACCGATACTTGCAAATTTTTTCGGAGTTTCTATGGATGAGCTTTTCGACTTCAGCCTTGCTGAAAAAGAAAAGGAAATTAAAGAAATAGTAAACAAAGCCTACACATACAGAGAAGATAATCCGCCAAAAAGCCGTGAAATCCTTGAAGAAGGGTTAAAGAAATATCCTGAAAACGATATACTTCTCAATAATCTTCTTTATGTCATTACTGACCCTGACGAAACAATCAATATTTCATCAAAGCTTACTGAACGAACCACTGATAACGAAATTAAATATGATGCTTTTCGGTTTCTAGCCTATGCTTACAAGAAGAAAGGTGATTTAACAAGCGCAGAGCACGCAATCGAGCAAATCCCTGAAATATATTTTACCAAGCTTACAGAAATAGCTTACCTGCTTGACGGCGAAGCAAAATATAATGCCGCTGAAAAGCAGAAATGGATTTCATTCGAAAACCTGATTCAAATGATGTGGAAGTTGGCAGAATGCTACGAAGCACAAGGAAACAATTCAAAAGCTATCCTTGAGTCCGAGCAGGCACTCAGTCTGTTAGAAATACTTAACCATCCTAATTTCAGTATATATACAGACTTTTTAAATAAACAAATCAAAAGATTAAAAGAAATAAAACCAGATTAAAAACAACATCCCTCTGATGATTTTACTCAGAGGGATGCTTTGATTATTCAATGATATTTATTTTATTCGTGCAAGACTGCATCTGCCTGCTGTGCTTTCTGAGTAAAGCTGTTATTCTTCCACCATGACCAGATTGACGAAATCACGGTAAAAGCATATGTAGCATACTGTGTCCAGGTTTCAAGCTCAACCTCAGTGTCCGTCAATCCGAACATAACAAGAGCCTGATTCAAAAGTGCCAGACCGAGTACAAGCGTTCTGACCCAGGTCTGCATTGAAACGCCTTTCAGGTTAATTTTTTTCATTTCATTTCCTCCCTTAATTCATCTATTCTATGGTGCGCTGATTTTACGGAGCTTTCAACGCTGAACATTCTTTCTACAAGATTGTTATGCTTTGAAACCGTTTTTTCAAGCTGTTCTATGCGATACACCGTCAGCCTGTTTGCCGCAAGTATTCCGCCGAAGGTGCCAAGCATCGTGCCGCACAAAGCTATCAAAGCCGTTATGATATCCGTCAAGCCTTCACCTTCATTCTGCAATAATCAAGGCATATCCAACCCGACGGAATCTTTCCCCAGTTTTCTTCGACCTGCGAAACAGTGCATTCGCATCCCCTTACAAGTCCGTGAGCAGATTTCCCACCCGTAAGCTTACGAATTTGCGACTGAGCATTCGGCGTAAGGAAGGAAAACTTTTTATAGTCATAGTCTGTTGACGGTCCTCTTCTGACTTTGAGAAGAGTGGTGTCAACTATGTATGTGCCCTTATTGTACCTTTCAGGCTCATTATAGCTGAGAGCAAATTTTTCAGGATCCTCGTATTTATCCGTTGCAAGGTCTTTAACGCCAAGATGAAGATGGACTCCCGTTGCCTTTCCCGTTTTCCCCGTGTAACCAAGAAGGGTACCCTTCTGCACTGTCTGCCCCACCTTCACTTTCACACTGTCAAGGTGGTAATGGAGCAGTTTTTTATTTATTCTCGGGTACTTTACCCAGACATAAAGAGCACCGTCCGAAGCCTTACCGCAACTGATAATACTCCCTTTTTCGATTGCGTACTGAGCAAGCTTCTTACCGTTTGTTCCGTAATCTGCTCCGCTGTGAAAAGATGATGTTGCTCCCGCTGAAGTGCTGATAACGCTTCTCTTCCCGTAGCCCGAAGTCAGATAATGTTTTTTGCCGTTAAAAATTATATTTGTAACTTTACTCATTTATTACCGATTTCTCCTTTTTTCATTTTCATATTCTCTTATGATTTTGGCAAATTTACGAAAAATCGCAAAATCGTCATCGCCGCTGAGCCTGCACAGCTCAACCTGCTTTGAAAGACGAAGTGCAAGAAAAAGCGCTGAAAGTTCAATATCAATCATCGTAATCAGCATCTCTTTCCGTAACTATTTCCAAAGGATAGATAATTTCCTGCGTAGGAATATCGTCTGCATTTTCATAATCAGTCGCAAGTCCCATAGGTCTGCTAACCTCGACTGATTTGCCGACATCGCTTTCAAACGCCTTAAGGCTCAACGAAAAACCGCTAATGCCTGCAGACGCCTTGTCGTCAGACTCAGCAACAAGACTGAATCGAACCTTCTTAGGATAAGCCGTTGAATATTCATCATTGGTATCTGAGCAGTATGCCTGCAAAACAGTTTCCAAAGGAAGAACGCAAACACCGGGACTCAGTGGAAGTTCAATAGAAAACGAATCCATCGCGAGCCGTTCATCATAGCCCTGCTCGGGAGCATCCTCCTGCCAAAGAACAGGATTCAGCTTAACATTGCAATAAGAATCCGCAATTACAATCACATAACCCGTCAGGCTCATACAACAAGGCTTTTCAACATCCAACTCAAATGAGGTTATCGGCACTTTTTCTTTTTGCGTCTTAATCTCATATATTTCCTCATTTCCCGAGCTTCTCCACGAAAAATGCTTAATAAACGGAAGCTTCTGCTTTTTGATTGTATAGGTGCTGTTTTTTGCCAAGGTGTAAAGAAGATTTCCTATCAGCTCTGCATATTTTGTTACACTATCATTATAATCATTATCTGCATAAAGCTCTGTTGGCCAGGCAACTGCGCAAGAGTTAACCCCAAAAAAATTCCGCAAGGAAATTGCTTACAGTCGGATTTACGCTGGCTGCAAAAACCGTCTTATTAAATGGGTCATCTTCATCGTGCTCGTAGTTGTACCTTTCCAAAGCATCTGAAATAGCACTGATACAGCTCGACTTAAATCTTGGATAAAACATCATTTTACCGCTGTGCAAGATGTTTGTTTCATTCAAATCCAGAGCAGCGCAGAACTTTTCTTTATAAAACTCATATATAAGCATAGAAAGAGCAGTTATCTCGCTTTGGTCGGACGGTCTCTCTCCCTTTACATCCGAAGAACATTCAAACCATTTATAAGGAAAATTGCGTTGAAGATCTACTCCGTTAGCGTTAAAACGAGTACCGTTAGCAAAACCGTACGGATTCGCAACGGGTACGACAACCAACTTAACCTTTGATCGGATGTAAGAGAGTGTTCTGTCCTCTTTGAAATTGCGACACAATTCATCAAGAAAAAACGAAAGCGAAACGAGAGTAACATCACTTCCTCCACGCAGATTTGCCGTAATAAAAATTGTTTTTTCATAATCCAACGGTTCGAAAGTATAAGCGTAGATTGGAAATTCTCCGCTTTCATCAACGCCAATCTTCTTCGCTGTCACATATTCAGGAAAATCAATCTTAAGCACATTGAGAATATGATCGAGGTACGCTTCATACTTTTCATTACCCAAAACTTTTGGAAGATTTTCGCTCCCCACAAATTTTCCCGGGCAATACCATTCATCAGGTTCACCTTGAACAACATCAGAATCGCTTACTCTCCCCTTTCTGCGGAGCATTTTGAGAAGCTCGCCGAATTTCGTATCAAGCCCTTCTTTATATTTTTCAAGTGACCCTTCTATCTCTTTCATTGCGTTATAAACAAAGAGATTATCTTCCTCATACCAGTTATTGACTTCGCCTATGCCCTCATTAACACGGTGAGCAACAGCATTGGTTGTTATAACAACTCCGTCATCATTAACTCCGTAAACTGCAATTTTTAGAATTCCTTCATCCTGAATACACATTGACGGAATTTTGCATTCATCATCCTTCAGTTCAACTCTCGCATAGTCTGAATTTCCAAAGCCGAAAACCGCGGTTTTATTGAATCCGTCCCATATCTCATCAAAGGTGAAAACACAGCAATCAAAATCAACGCTCCCACCCGTTGTATATGTATCCTTTTCAATTTCAAGACGGTTCGAGGTTGCCTTCAAAATCAACTCATTCATACAAGCACCATCCTTCTGTCTTTTTCATAATAGTTTTTCAAAGCGTATGCAGTATTGAGAATGTCTCTTTTCTGATCATAGAATATCGTTAGCTTTCTTTTAAGCTCGTATGTTTTAAGATAGTTATTTGAGTTGTAAGCCTCATTGAGCTGTTTTCTGTACTTAACTATCAAGCTGTTAATATCCTCAGCTGCCTTGAAATATTCCTCGCTGAGTTCCGTCAGGCTTCTTTCCATTCGCATCTACCCTTTCCTTTTTCAAATTTCAAACTGATTTCTATTCCGAACACCTTACTGTACCTTGCAATCAAGTCAACCGTTGGCATCTTTTTACCGTTCTCAATCAATTCAAGCTCCTTGGGAGTAATGCACACAGCCCTAGCGAGTTGCTCGGACTTTACCCCGTTTGAAAGGCGGAGATTTTTAAGTTGCTCGTAAATCTCATCACCATAATTTGCTAAAGCTGAACTGATTTTCATTATTTCTTCAAAAAATAACGGCTGAAGCTTAACATCAGTAAGATCAGTATGGTACATAACCAGCGGCACAATAAAATCCTTTATAGTATCATTCGCTCTTGATATTGTTCTGTAAACATTCGCCTGGGATACACCGTTTTCCCTGGCAATCTGCGCCGTGTTTTTGTTTTCATACCAATATTCTTTAACAAACCATCTTTGCGTGTCACTCAAACGGTTTTCAATAACCTCCTCAACGAGCTTTGCCGTCCCGACTTTGCGAATTCGATGAATCAGGCTTTCTATGCTTTCAAGCGCCTCACCTTCATCAAAGCTGCACAATCGCATACATCGCAGGGCTGCTCGCGCTTCCTCAACAGAAACAACTTCGTCTGATATACTCTTCATTTTTCCTCCCTTTGCTACATTGCCATTCTCAATAGCACATCTATTATTTTAGGAACATTTGTTCGGTTTGTCAATAGTTTTAATAAATTTAATATTATTTTTTCTTTTACTATTGACTTTTATAATAGTTTGGCTCATAATATTAGTGACTCAATATCATATAAGGTGAATTCTATGACAATTATCAAAGATCTGCGGCTAAAAAAAGGAATAACCCAACGCGAACTGGCTGAAATGTGCGGAGTCCATCAGACCGCCGTCAGCCAATGGGAAAAAGGACGCACCCTACCCGACAAAAGTGCTCTTATCAAGCTTTCAGATATTTTCGGAGTTTCAATCGATACTCTGATGAAAAAAAATACTCCTGTCAGCAAAAACAGTATTCCGGTTCTGGGATATGTGCGTGCCGGCTGCCCTGCCGAAGCAATTGAAAATATCATCGACTATGAAGATATTTCCCCGGAAATGGCCGCCAAGGGTGAGTTTTTCGGGTTAAAGGTTGTAGGTGACAGTATGTCGCCCAGAATATGTCAGGACGATGTTGTTATCGTCCGCAAGCAGAATCACATTGAAAACGGTGAAATCGGTGTCGTACTTATCAACAACCTTGATGCGACTATAAAAAAGGTAATAAAAAACGGTACAGGAATTACCCTGATACCGTTCAATCCTGACTATGAACCTCTCTTTTTTTCTGCCGAAGAAATCGTAACGCTTCCCGTAACCATCCTCGGCAAAGTTGTTGAATTAAGAGGTAAATTTTAAAAAAAGACTTGCAACGGAGCTCCACGATCCGATGCAAGTCTCTATTTTTATATTTATTTATCTTTCTTTTGCGTATGCTTCCTGAACAGCATAATATGAGGGTTTTGGATCGCCGTTGTAATCAACGAGACCCCATTTTGTTTCTACAGGACAATCATCCTGACCGCAAACATAACAATCTCCGCTATCCTGCCAGCAATACACAAACATACCTATTACATAATCAAGATCCATAACCATAGGAATTGTGTATTCAAAGAAGTCTGCCTGACCTTCAGGAGTGTGCTCGTAATCATACAAGCCGAATCCTTCCTGCAGCTCAGTGTAGATATGGTTGCTGTACTCGCCGTCAAAAAGCAAGTCGCCCTTTTCTTCGTCGCTTCTGTCACTGTAGTTTTCAACAAACTCTTCCCTCAGGTCTTCTGGAAGATTTTCAATAAAACCATTAATATCAGCTCTCGCCTCAGCTTCACTGTTATAACCATACTGCTGAAGAATAGCTTTTTTCTCTTCGTCACTCTTAGGTTCACCGAGGCCAATATAGCCAAACTCACAGAGGATAATGGGTTTGCCCGTCACTTTACGGACAAAATTAAGAATAGTCTTGAACTGGTCGGGTGTTTTGAGTACAGGTTCAAAACAGCCAAGGTACATATCAACTCCCACATAGTCGCAATACTGATGATATTTCATCATCTTAAACGGAAGAGTAGCAACCGAGAGGCCACCAAGATTATAGCCGATAAGCACATCTCCTCTGACAGGATACATTGCTTCAAGCTGCATACCGATAAAATCGGCTGCTTCATCAAGAGTAAGCGGCAGCGTAAATCTGTCAATGCCCATTTCGTTTGTTACCTGGAATGCGCCTACAAGACCTTTGAGATCTTCGATATAAAAACGGGCAATATCCTGAATCGCTTCTCTGTTGGCAGGGTCACGCGGGTCAAGTCCGTATTGAATATAGTCCTCAGGATAAGGTGTTATACCAAAAATCTTGATTCCGTTTTCAACATATCCTTTGATTTCCTTCTTCCAGTTAATGTAGCTCTTTGATGGTCTGCCTTTCTTATCAAACGGGAACGGAATATCATCGCGGAACCATTCGATATTGCCTTCCTGAAGCAATTCATAATCAGGCTCAGCGTGACAGACACCTTTCATAAAGCCGTCAACCTTTTCCTCTGCAACGGGAATTTCCTTATCAAGAGGAACAAACGGATCCTTCACTATTAAGGTAAGCAACGGAGTCAGGAGAGTTAATATAAAAGCAATTATCTTCATAGAATCATCCTTTTTTTGATTTAAGAATATACTAACACGAAAAGTTGGTCATTTCAATAACATTTTAAGAAAAACTGTATATTAATCAACAAAATATCAAAAAAAGAGGTAAGCCTTTCGACTTACCTCTTTATAAAAGTTCAATTATTCGTTGATAGCTGTAACAACACCTGAACCAACTGTACGGCCACCTTCACGGATAGCGAAACGAAGACCTTCTTCGATAGCGATCGGAGTGATGAGCTCAACATTCATTGTAACATTGTCACCAGGCATACACATTTCAACGCCTTCAGGAAGGCTGATAACGCCTGTAACGTCTGTTGTTCTGAAATAGAACTGAGGACGGTAGTTGTTGAAGAACGGAGTATGACGGCCGCCTTCATCCTTGCTAAGAACGTAAACCTGACCAGCAAACTTTGTGTGCGGGTGGATTGAGCCGGGCTTTGCAAGAACCTGACCACGCTCGATGTTTGTTCTCTGGATACCAC
>JAGAVE010000059.1 GCA_017942105.1 Clostridia bacterium
TCTACCAACTGAGCTACAGAGGCAAAAAAGAAAATGGCGACCCGGAACGGGCTCGAACCGTCGACCTCTAGCGTGACAGGCTAGCGTTCTAACCAACTGAACTACCGGGCCGTGTGGTGGGAACAACAGGGCTCGAACCTGTGACCCTCTGCTTGTAAGGCAGATGCTCTCCCAGCTGAGCTATGCTCCCACGGCATCGTCATTTTCTTGTTACTGTCTCGCGACAGCTTAATTACTATACTACAAGAAATTTTGTTTGTCAATAGTTTTATGGAAAAATTTTTATTATTTTTCTGCTTTTTTGATAAGCTCCGTTATGTCGCTTCCGCTGAAGGAATATTTTTTATCGCAGAACTGGCAGGAAACCTCTGTCTTTTCTTCAAGTTCAAGCTCTTTGAGGGTTTTGATACCTGTTGAAATAAGAGCCCCTTCAACTCTTTCTTTTGAACAGTTGCACTTATATGTCGGATATGCGTCATCAAGCACCTCAAGCTCAAACTCTGAAAGAACTCTGTGGCAGATATCTTCGGGAGTCATACCCTCAGAAAGCATTTGCGTAACGGAAGGAATGCCTGTAATACATCTTTCAACAGCGTCGATTGTATCGTCAAAAGCCGTCGGAAGAAGCTGGATGATAAATCCGCCTGCTTTCTTGATTGAAAGGTCGGGATTAACAAGCACACCGAGAGCGCATACGGACGGAAGCTGCTCACTTGTTGCATAGTAGCTTGTAATATCTTCTGCAATTTCACCCGTGAAGATAGGTGTCTGACCGACATACGGCTCTTTAAGGTTAAGGTCTTTTATGACCGTAAGAAAACCGTCTGTGCCGATAGCTCCCGCAACATCAAGCTTGCCTTTTGAATTAAGTGGAATTTCGACAACGGGGTTTGTTACATAACCTCTTGCGTTACCGTTGGAATCCGAAACTGCCATAACGGTACCTGCAGGGCCGCCGCCGTTGATACGAAGAGTAACTGAATCGTTATCACCCTTAAGCATACTGCCCATAAGGCTAGATGCGGTAAGAAGTCTGCCGAGAGCGGCAGAGGTTACGGCAGAGGTTTTGTGAATCTGCTGTGCTTTTTCAACCATATCCGTAGTTTCGGCAGCCATCATAACGAGAGTGCCGTCAACTGAAATACATCTTACAAGTTTATCCATTTATTATTCCTCCGCTTTTCCGTTATACTTTGCGACGAATACAGCACGCTGAGTAGTATCGCAAAGCTTGTTAAATGTCATTTCATCGTAAATATCTATTATTTCAAATTCAGCATCGCTGAGCCATTTTTTATAATCGTCAATAGGGCAGGCGATTTCTTTGAAGCTTTCGTTTTCCCTGAAATATGCACCGTCGTCATATTCGAAGATATCGAGGCTGATTTCAACGCTGTCATCCTCGTTGAGTTGATTCTGCCATACGCAGTAAACATCGTCGCAGTCGTATACAAAAGTGTTATTGCCGAGGATTTCGCGGTGCTTATATATTGTATTCACATCAAAGATAAATATACCGCCGTGGTTCATGAAAAGACCAACCTTGGCGATTGCCTTTTTGATGTCTTCGGGCGTTTCAAGGTGATTGAGACTGTCTAAAGTGCAGACGGCGGCATCGATCGTTCCGAAGAGGTCAAGCTCCGTCATATCCTGACAGAGGAAAAGCATCGAAAGCTCGTTATCGTACATTTTTTCCTGCGCCTGAGAAAGCATAACAGGGCTTGAATCAACGCCGATCATATCGTATCCGCTCTTTGAAAGCTCAACAGTCAGGCTCCCTGTTCCGCAGGCGAGATCGAGGACGATTGCACCTTCATCTATGCCGTTACGATTAAGAAGCGTGCGGATAAACTCTGCACGCTTTGAATATTCAATATTTCCCGTCAGTCTGTCATAGACTTCAGCAAATGCGTTATATTCACTCATCTTTTTCTTCTATCCTCTGAAATAAAACTTCATAGCCGTTGCTGCCGTACTGAAGAGAACGGTTAACTCGGCTGATTGTTGCCGTGCTTGCACCTGTTTCGGCAACGATATCGCTGTAGACGCACTTATCGCGCAACATTTTTGCGACTTTGATGCGTTGCGAAATAGATTTAAGCTCCGTTACGGTACAAAGGTCATCAAAGAAATCAACACACTCATCATAAGTGCGAAGCTCAAGAATTGCTTTGAAGAGAAGATCAATGTTTTCGTCATTAAGGTTTCTTTTCATAACAGCATCTCCGATAGAAGTAGTGTATATATTTTAGCACATTAAATCCTAAAAGTAAAGAGGGTTATTCAAAGGTGAATGTACCGCTATGGCTTGTATCAGTTGAAAACATTGACGGATTATAGGCAACGATGACCGTATCGGGATTAAAGTCCTCAATAGCTTTTGTTACGCTTCCGTTGAAGCTTCTCAGGTCAAGAACGAGCATATCTTCGATGTCTGTTGCGAGATAGGGGACAACGCTTGCGCTGAACGAATCCATAATGTAAACAACTCGCTTGTTGTTGGTTGCATTGTTGTTATGAATCGTTGTTAACGAATGGTTGCCGTGAAAATATGCGGAATAGGTTGAAATGTTGTAATAATCCTTCTTGTCGAAGACACTTTTTTTAAGAAGGGTGTCTTCAAATTTTCCTGTAATGGCTTCGTTGTTATCATATTTAACGGTAAAAGAAGTATCCTTTTTCGGATAAATCAGGCTGATATCCTCAGGGTCAGCGTATTTGAGAGTTACCTTTTTGCCCTGAGAGCCGAAACAGTATTCTTTAAAAACATCAACCTTATAATTTTCAAGATTACCTATATCGGAATCAATGCCGTAATTGTACCTGTTGTTAAGCTCACGGGCAATAACGCCTGAAGCCCAGACTCCCGTTTCGGGTGTCCAATGGTGGTCGGTTTTGAAAAATCTTGAATAATAATCATCAAAGTCTGCGTTGAGATTCTGCCTTAAATCAATGTAAGGAACATTGTTTTTGCTAAGACCGTTGATAAGATTATCAGCGTTGATGTTATAATTATCATCAATTCCGTGGGGGAGTTGGTTGTCGAAGGGGCTTTCCTTGGAAGGGCACTGAACATAAAGGAAGTTAATGCCTTTTTCGTTAAGCCAATTTGAAAAATAGGTTGTGCTTTCTACGGCATAATTCACCGAAACGGGGGATGCTTCAAATGTAAGATAGCCGTTATTCATAACGACGACGGAATCTGTACCTGAGACGATATTCATACCGACGAGCTTGTTGAAAGATGCGTTCATCTCAACAAATTGCATTCTGCCCAGAAGGAGATTCGATGTGTAATAATCAATGTTTCCTTCGATTGATCTGACAAAGCTTTCGTATTGCTCAACGGCTGAGGTTTGCTCTTTTTTAACAATGGGAGCGGATTCAATCTTGAATGTAAAACCGTAATCTCCTGAAAAAGGAAAATCCTTTGACCAATCATAGGAGGGGGCCTGAGTTTCATCAGGTTGACCTTCGGCAGCGTTTACCTCCTCGGGGTAGATATGAAGCACCTTTGTCATAACAAGCTTGAACCCGATTGACCCCATAAAAAAGACGATTAATGAAATGAAGACTATGCTGAGAAGTTTTTTTGCATCAAAGCTTTTCATTTTATCACGCCTTTCTTTAGAAGTTGAAGTAAATAAACGGGTTGTACGAGCCTTTGATTGTGAATGTCAGAGAAATTATAAATGTTATGAGAAGCGCAACAGAGGCAATGAATTCGTAAACATTCTTATTAATTTTGATTTTTTCCCTGATTTTCGGAGCAATCGGGAAACAGGCGATGATACCCGCAATGAGATAGAATTTATAGTTGTCGAGGAAAAACAGGGCTTTTGAATCGAACATTTCCGCACCTGAGACGAAGAACATAGTTTTAAGATAGTCAAATGCAAATGAAAGAGAGTCTGCACGAAAGAGAACCCAACCGATTATAACAAAAAGCATCGTGTAGATATGGCTGAAAAATTTGAGCTTTTCGGGAAATTTTGTAAGCTTTTCAACAGCGAGGAGAACAAAATAAAGAAGTCCCCAAAGAATGAAGGTCCAGTTTGCTCCGTGCCATACTCCCGTCAGAAGCCACACAACGAAGAGATTAAAAACGAGCCTCGATTTTTTCTTGACACGACTGCCGCCGAGCGGGAAATAGACATAATCCCTGAACCAGCTTCCAAGAGAGATATGCCATCTTCTCCAAAATTCGCTGACAGATTTTGAAATATACGGATAATTGAAGTTTTCAAGAAAATGAAAACCAAACATCTTGCCCAGACCGATTGCCATTTCACTGTAGCCTGCGAAGTCAAAGAAAATTTGCAAAGTGTAGGCAATTGCGCCTATCCAGGCAGTAGCGACGGATATTTCACTGCTACCGAAGATTTCGTCCGCAACTGATGCAACATTGTTTGCAATAAGAACCTTTTTACAAAAGCCGAGCATAAATCGATAAACACCGTCTGAAAAATCGTTGAAATTTTCTTTGCGGTAATTGATTTGGTCCGCAATCGTCTGATAACGCACGATCGGACCTGCAATGAGCTGGGGGAAGAAGGCTATGTAAAGAGCAACATTGAACGGGTTTTTCTGAACAGCTCCGTTTCCGCGATAGACATCAATAACATACGACATTGCCTGGAAGGTAAAGAACGAGATGCCGATAGGCAGTGCTATGTCGAGAGTGTCGAGGTTTGAAGAAAAAAGAGCGTTGATATTTTCAAGGGTGAAGGTGAGATATTTGAAAACAAACATCATACCAAGGTTTACTATAACGGAAAGCGCAACAAAAAGCTTCGCTTTAGAAATGCTGATGTCCCTGAATCTCGAAACGCCGAGGCCGAAAAGCCAATTGAGCATTATTGAAACGAGCATCAGGAGTACGAAAAAAGGTTCACCCCAAGCATAGAAAAAGATACTTGAAACAATGAGAATTGCATTACGAAACGCGAGGTTCTTGATTATGGGATTATAATAGAGTATGAGAACGGCAGGTAAAAACAAAAACAAAAAAGTTGTTGATGAAAAAACCAAGGTCGCACACTCCTTTCATTGTTAGTGAATTTCATTATACTATATTTTCTGTGCCTTTTCAAGATAAATAAAATACAGAGAACCCGGTTGTTTCGGATTCTCTGCGTAAGTTGCTGTTTGGTTAGGCTTGTACTATTTTCTCAGATTTTAATTAATTCTGTAATAAAATCGTAAAAACAACCGAGAAGATGGAACACAAAGCCGGTTATGTTGAGAAAAGATGTAAAGAAGGAAGGAATGCTGATATCCGTTGCCGGTACGGAAACAACTGCGACGGTAGTTTTACCAAGACCTATTTCGTAAAGCTTGTCAAGTATTGTCTGCGCAATAATCATATTACCGTTTGAACTCGGGTGGATATCATCATCTGCGAAGTTTGCAGGGTCGTCACCCAAAGCAGAGCCGACATCAACGATTACGATTTCACCGGGATTTTCCTCTGCGAAGCGTTCGATTGCTGCATTAAGTCTGTCTGCTGCCATCTGATAGGGGTCTCTCAGGTAACCTGACTGCGGATTGTAAAGAGTCTGCATAAGAATAACAGCATCAGGATTGTGTTCATTGATGATACCGACTATTGTGCTGAAGTTTTCGAAAAATTTTGCGGCAATGGTATCAAGCGGAGAATAATCTTTCAATACCATTGCATTGAAGATAAGCTCCATAAGATTGCCTAGGAGGAAATCATTTCCGCCGATTGAAATACTAATTATATCTGCTTTTTTGAGGGCGTCAATAACCTCAGGCTGACTGAGTCGGGCGATGAGATTTGTTGTTGTATGTCCGGGGACGGAATAGTTCACATATTCATAATCGTTTGTATCGGCAACAATTTTGCCGTAGCAGGCTTCTGTGGGATTTCCAAGACCTGAACCGTAAGCGATTGAATCTCCCAACACGAGATAAAAAGGCTTATCATCATTCGCAGATGAAACTACGGTAAATGAACAAAAGCAAAGAGTTAAAGCAAGAACGATTGAAAGTATTTTCTTCATAAGAACTCCTCCATATATCTTTTTTGGAAATATATCACAGCGGACAACTGTTGTCAATAGTTAAATAACGATGCTTGTGTTGATATTGCAATAATTGTTAAACAATGGTATAATAATTTAAAAAATAAAAAGTGAGGTTTGGTTATGGATAGAATCAAAGCTTCAGGCAAAGCTCTTGTTGATGATAAGGGCAGAGAACGCATTTTTCACGGCGTTAACTTTTGCGACAAGAGTGATTATATCCCCGGCGAACAGAAAGTTCAGGATCTTGATGAGGAAATGATTAAGAAGGTTGCTCAAAACGGTGTCAATCTTATCAGACTCGGCTTTACCTGGGCCAAGGTTGAGCCTGCTCCCGGCGAATATAATGATGCGTACCTTGACAAGCTTGCAGAAACTCTGGACCTTCTTGAAAAATATAATATTTATGCTTATCTCGATATGCATCAGGATTTATATTCTTCAACAACCAATTCAGACGGTGCACCGGCGTGGGCAGTTTTGCTTGACGGTATCCCTGTTAAGCCGATGAAGTTTGTCTGGGCAGAAGGTTATTTCTGGGGCAAGGCTTGTCACAGAGCTTTCGATAATTTTTGGGCAAACAGAAAGGTGCGCGGTAAGGGTCTGCAGGATTATTATGCGGATTGCTGGGAACATATCGTTGAAAAGCTCGGCGATAAACCTGCTGTTATCGGGTACGATGTTATGAACGAGCCTTTCCTCGGTTCTTCGGGTGGTAAGGTGTTCAAGAGAATTGTTGCGGGAGCTGTTAAGACAATTCTTTTCGATCCTGAAGTTAAGAGAAGTGACCTTATCAAAGAACTTTTTGACAAGGAGGATCCTATCGGAAAAGTGCTTACCCACATTGAATATGCACCTTTCCACAGAGTGACAAAATCCTCTGAAGAGCTCATCAGGACTTTCGATACGAAGGTTTATGCTCCCTTCCTTGCAAAGGTAGCGGCAAAGATCCGTAATTACAGCGACAAAATTATTATTATGGAAAACTGCTATTATTCAAATCTTGGAATTCCGTTTTGCGCTCCTGCGATAAAGGTGAACGGTGAGCGTGACGAAAACCAGGTTTTTGCACCGCACGCATATGACCTTATGGTTGATACTCCGTCGTATAAGTTTGCACACAACGGAAGAGTTGCGGGTATTTTCGGTGAACACAGAAACAGCCAGAAACGGCTTGATGTTCCGGTAATCGTAGGTGAGTGGGGTAGCTTTGGAGATGATACTGACGATTGGCTTCCTCATATTCAGCATCTTTTTGAGGTCTTTGAAGGTTACAAATGGAGCCATACATATTGGGCATTTATCCCGGATTTCTTTGAAAACCGTCTTATGAAGGTTTTCCGCCGTCCTTTCCCGAAGGCTGTTGCGGGTAAGATTGACAGCTATCATTATGACCTTAAGGAAAAGGAGTTTACCCTCAGTTTTACTCAGAGTGATGATGATTTCAACGAAACTGTTATCGGAACTCCGTTTGATGAGATTGAGCTTGTAACCGTTGACGGTAAAGAGAAAAAGGCAAAGGTCAAAAATCACGAAATCGTTATTAAAACAAAACCGGGTAAGCATACAGTAGTGGTCAAGGTTGACGATTAATAGTTGAAAATTTTAAATCCGTGATGTTAAAACGCTAAGAAATCAATGAAAACACTTATCTTGAATGGCTCTCCACGAAAAAGTGGAGATACCGTCAGCTTAATTAACAAACTAACAGAGCAATTAAATAGTGAATACAAAATAGTAAATGCTTATTATTCAGCAATTTCTGCTTGTATTGATTGCCGATATTGCTGGGCAAATGCCGGTTGTTCCATTAATGACGAAATGGCAGAAATATATGATTATATTGTTGATTGTGACAATATTGTAATTGCCTCTCCAATTTATTTCTCCCAACCGACAGGTAAAATCCTGGATGTTTGCAGTAGATTTCAAACATATTTCGCATCAAAGCATTTTCGCAATCAACAACTTGAAATTAAAGCAAAGAAAGGTGCTATAATTCTTGTTGGTGGTGGCGATGGTGATCCGCAAAAAGCTTATGAAACCTTGTGCGGAATTTTGAAACATATAAATATCACAGACATTTATAAATTAGTAGGTAGTTTCAACACAAATGAAGAACCCGCTATTAAGAGTAATGAAGCGGTATGTGAGGTTAATAATATAGCAACTTTTTTGAACGGTTAATAATAATGCTCCGTCGGGATTGCAGAGTTCTGCTTTCCTGACGGAGCTGTTTCTTTTTGTTATTAAATTTATGTTCTTACCGGTTCGCCATATTCTCGTCTCATAGCTTCCATTGAAACTATCCATTGTTTACCGAATTTACAGACGTCAACACCATTTACGAGCTTGCCGTATGCGATAGCCTTTCGGAGTGTGCTTTCATTCAGATTCCAAAGGAAAGTTGCATCGCTGAAAGCCATAAGACCGTCAAAGGGTGTTTCAATTTCTTCACCGTTTGCCCAAAGCTCGTCGCAAGATATGTCAATGTCATCATTCCAGATGATACCGTAACCGCCTTGGTCAACAATTACTGAACTGAAAAGCTCGGGTGAATCTTTAAGTGGAATAAAGAAACTGTACTTTTCAAAAAGCGGTGCAACATCATAAATTTTTGTTACGCCTTCGCAGAATTGAACGCTTAGCTTATAATCCGGCAAAGCATTTATATTTTTAACCTTATGAAACATACAAAAACCTCCTTATTCAAGCGGAGAAAGGGAGATAAACTCCTGCGTTTCCCAAATTTTCAAAAGCTCATCCTTGTGCATAGCACTCCATTCGAGAACCATTTCAAGTGCTTTCTTGGGAAGAGCTCCTTCTAAAATAGTACCGTCGTTAATACAAATTGCAGCCATGTGATCACCGTAAATTGCGTGAAAATGCGGTGGATTATGTTCTGACTGTTGAAAATACATGCGGATAACAATTCCATAAAATCGTGATAATACAGGCATAAGGCAATCGCTCCTTTCACTAACATTGTATCACGGTATCGTGATATTGTCAATGGTATTATTATAGTATCCTGCTAGATAAATATACATTAATAGAAAAATTATATGTTTTAAAGAGGGCGATCCTATATGATCTTGCTATGTAAGTGTCACGGATTCTTTATATCAAAAATGAGAAAAATAAAGAAAAAACTTAAAAATAAAAGAAAAAACGAGGAAATGTAATTTTATTTTTAGTTTTTGAGGCATAAAAACCGGTTTTGACCTTTTCTGACCTTTGACGGAAGGTCAAAGAAGGTCTATAATTAATGCCAGAAAGGTCAAAGAAAGTCAAAGTCAAAAAGGAAGGAGTTGATGATATGAGTATGAGCAACATTATCGCGCAGATGATTCTTGAAATGATGCAGGAAGCGGGCGAAACGGAAATTCAGCGTAACGAGCTTGCACAGACTCTGGGCTGTGTTCCGAGCCAGATAAACTATGTCATATCGTCGCGCTTCACCCCTGAACAGGGATATATTGTTGAAAGCAGGCGAGGTGGCGGTGGTTATATCCGCATTGCGCGAATAAAATATGATAAAGGGACAATGCTTATGCATGTTGTGAACACGGTAGGAAACAGCATTGATGAGGCAACCTGCAGAGCGCATATCTATAATCTTAATTATCAGAATATAATTTCAGCAGATGCTTCAAGATTGATTCTTTCAGCCGTCAGCGATAAATGCTACCGTGAGCTTGAACCCCAGGTGCGCGACAGAGTGCGCGCGTCAATTTTCAAACAAATGCTATTAAATGCGAAAGGATGATTATATATGTTGTGTCAGAATTGTGGAAAAAACGAAGCGACAACTCATATCAAGCGTGTTGTAAACGGTGAAACGGCGGAGAAGCATCTCTGCGTTTCCTGCGCAGAGCATCTCGGATACAGTGATATGTTTTCAGGCTTCGGATTTAGTTTAGACGGATTTTTTGGAGGCTTGCTCGGCGAAAATATGCCGTTGCTCGGAGCAGAAAGAGAAGAAAAATGCCCTAAATGTGGTTATACCTTTTCCGATATTGCAAAGAGCGGTAAGCTTGGCTGTGCCGATTGCTACAGAAAGTTTTACGATAAGCTTCTGCCGTCGCTTCAGCGTATTCACGGCAAGATAAAGCATACGGGTAAGCATGCTATGATTCCAGTTCAGGTAAGCGCTGAGCCGAAAATTAATCCCGTAGCAAAGCTTAAAGAGGATTTGCAAAAGGCGATCGAAGAGCAGAATTTTGAGCAGGCTGCAGTTCTTCGCGACAGAATAAAAGAAATGGAGGCGGGCAAGAATGAATAAGTGGTATATCGAAAACGGTGAGCAGGGCGATATCGTCATCAGTACCCGTGTGCGTCTTGCAAGAAACCTTGAAGACTATCCGTTTCCCTGCAGACTTACCGTAAAGGGTAAAGAGGCAGTATGCGAAGAGATAAAAAAAGCCGTCCTATCGGATGATAATTGGGGCTTTGGTTACACTTATATGAAGGATTTCACAAGAGCACAGTCTGTTTCTCTTGCGGAAAGGCATCTCATAAGCCCCGAATTCGCATCGGACAGAGCCGGCCGTGCATTGCTCCTGACGGACGATGAGGCAGTCAGCATAATGCTTTGCGAGGAAGACCATATCCGTCTTCAGGTTATGATGGCAGGTCTTGCGCTGAAAGAAGCGTACAGCGTTGCAGATAAAATTGATAATATTATTTCTTCAAAGCTTAACTATGCTTATGATGACAGAATAGGCTATCTCACTCAGTGCCCCACCAATCTCGGAACAGCTATGAGAGCTTCTGTAATGCTTCATCTTCCCGCTCTTACAAGATGCGGTCAGATAGGTAAGCTTGCGTCAACTGTCTCAAAGCTTGGTCTCGTTATCCGCGGAGCATACGGTGAAGGCAGCAGCCCGAAGGGTGACATCTATCAGCTCAGCAATCAGATAACTCTCGGAATTTCCGAAGAAGCCGCACTTAATAATCTTCAGTCAATCACTCTTCAGCTCGTTGCTCAGGAAAGAGCAGCGGCGGAAAAGCTTATCGAAAATCCTATCGAGGAGGATAGAATCTTCCGCGCATGGGGTATACTCAAAAATGCAAGGGTGCTCAGCGGTGACGAATTTATGGAGCTTTCGTCGCTTTTAAGAATGGGTATCTCTAATAATTCAATCGATTTTGATATTGCAAAGCTCAATGAGCTTACAACAAGAGTTCAGCCTGCAACGATAAACGCTGCAGAGGGTAAGGAACTTAGCTCACAGCAGAGGGATATCCTTCGTGCTAAATGGGTAAGAGAAGCTCTTGAATAAATATTTCAGCTCCGTGAAAACGGAGCTTTTTTGATGATTTACATTATTTTCAGGGAGGAGATAATATGTATAAATTTACAGGCTTTACGCAGAAAGCTAATTCAGCACTCAACTCTGCAATAGAGTTTGCGGAAAATCTCGGACACACCTATATCGGTAGCGAGCATCTTCTGCTTGGTCTTATTGCAAGCGAGGGCGGCGTTGCACACACCGCATTGACTTCAAGAGGCGTAACCTTCGAAAAGGTCGAAAAAGCAATCCGTACGGAAATCGGAATAGGAACTCCGACGGTGCTTTCACCAAATGATTTTACGCCCAGGAGTAAAAATATAATTGAAATCGCTGTTTCTCAGGCGAGATCTTCGGGTCAGAGCTATGTCGGAACAGAGCACATTCTCCTAGCTGTTATAAAGGATTCAAGCTGTTATGCGATGAGCATACTGCAGGAGCTTGGAGTATCTGTCAGTGATATTTCGTCCGATCTCAGCAGCTTTTCTTCAAGCTCTCAGTCTTCTTCATCTAAGGGCGAAAGAAAATCTAAATCGGATGCAAAAACCCCGACTCTTGAGCAGTTTGGCAGAGACCTTACCGATATCGCAAAGCAGGGCAAGATAGACCCTGTTATCGGCAGGCAGAAGGAAATAGACCGTGTTATCCAGATTCTCAGCCGACGCACTAAAAACAATCCGTGTCTCATCGGCGAACCGGGTGTCGGCAAAACTGCGATTGCAGAGGGTCTTGCACTCAAAATTTCATCGGGAGAGGTGCCCGAGCTTCTTAAGGATAAAAGGATAATTGCCCTTGACCTTACGGGTATGGTCGCGGGTACAAAATACCGTGGCGACTTTGAAGAGAGAATCAAAGCGGCAATTGAGGAAGTTTCAAATTCGGGCGATGTGATTCTTTTTATTGACGAGGTGCATAATCTTATCGGCGCAGGCTCGGCAGAGGGAGCTGTCGATGCCGCGAATATTCTCAAACCTGCTCTTGCAAGGGGCGAAATGCAAGTAATCGGTGCAACGACGCTTGAGGAATACAGAAAGAATATTGAAAAAGATTCAGCTCTTGAAAGGCGCTTTCAGCCCGTGGTTGTCGGTGAGCCGAGCAGCGAAGAAGCTGTAGAAATTCTCAAAGGTCTGCGCGATAAATATGAAGCTCATCATAAGGTGAAAATCACGGATGAAGCAATCGAAGCGGCAGTTAAAATGTCCGTCAGATACATCGGAGACCGTTTTCTTCCCGATAAGGCGATCGACCTTATCGACGAGGCGGCATCAAAGGTGAGACTTCGTGCCTATACTCCGCCGGAAAACATCAAAGAGCTTGAAGATAAAATCAAGCATATTTCAGAGGAAAAGCAGGCGGCGGTAAACAGCCAGGATTTTGAAAAAGCCGCATCTCTGCGCGATGAGGAAAAAGAAATGCAGACTCAGCTTGCTTCGCTTCAGACTGAATGGCAGAAGAAAACAACGGAAACAAACGGTGAGGTTACTCCCGACGAAATCGCAACCATTGTTTCTGAATGGACACATATACCTGTTGTTCAGCTTACTCAGGAGGAAAGCGAACGCCTTCTTAATATGGAAGATGAGCTTCACAGAAGAATCGTCGGTCAGGATACGGCTGTATCGGCTGTGTCAAGGGCAATCAGACGAGGCAGAGTGGGTCTTAAAGATCCGAACAGACCAACGGGTTCGTTTATCTTCCTCGGCCCGACGGGTGTTGGTAAAACTGAGCTTTGCAAGACACTCGCTCAGTCACTTTTCGGTGATGAAAACGCAATGATTCGTTTGGATATGTCCGAATATATGGAGAAGCACAATGCTTCAAGACTTGTGGGTTCGCCTCCGGGTTATGTCGGCTATGATGAGGGTGGTCAGCTTACGGAGAAAATCCGACGCAAGCCGTATAGTGTTGTTCTTTTTGACGAAATTGAAAAAGCGCATCCTGATGTTTTCAATATGCTTCTGCAGATTCTGGATGATGGAATACTGACGGATTCTCAAGGCAGAAAGGTAGATTTCAAAAACAGTATTGTCATAATGACATCAAATATCGGCGCAAAGCTGATAAGCAATTCAGGTGCGAAGTCACTTGGTTTCAGCGGTAATGAAAACGGCGGAGTGATGAGCCAGGATGCTATCAGAGAGGCGGTAACAGGGGAATTGAAGAAATGCTTCCGCCCGGAATTCCTTAACCGTGTTGACGATATAATTGTTTTCGAACAGCTTTCAAAAGAAAATATCAAAGAAATCGCAGGCAGACTTCTTTCGACCCTTTCAAAGAGGGTCGGCGAAATGGGAATCGAGCTTGTGTTCGAAGATTCAGCAGTTGAGAAAATTGCTGACGAAGGCTTTGATCCCGTTTACGGTGCAAGACCGCTTAAAAGGGCTATCCAGTCAAAGATTGAAGATAAGCTCAGCGAAGAGATGCTCGAAGGCAAAATAAAAGCAGGTGAAAAATACACCTGCAGTTTCAAAGATAACGAATTTATATTCACCTAAGCTAAAAGCTCCGTTCATTTAGAACGGAGCTTGATTTTATTCTTGCCTGAAAATGATGAATGTGATTTTAGAAAAGAAGTCTTCTTCATAAGGAACCGAACCGAAAACGAGCGGAAACGATGCAACAAAAGCAATAATGAGAAGAAACAAAAGTATTCGTTTTTTGAAAAAATCGTTAAAGCTGTTGAAGGTTTTTTCAAAACCTTTTTTATCGGAAACACAAAGAAGAAAGGCGAAAACGGGAACGAGAATAAGAATTACCGTTTCAAGATTTTTGCTTAGCGCAAAGCCGTAAAGAGCAGAAAGGAAAGAGATAACTGTTGAAACAGCTATGAGAAAATTTTTGTCGATAACCGATTTAATAATGATAAAAAGAATAACGGCAAGAAGGGGGATTGATGCAATCAAAAATGCCGATAAATTTTCAATATGAACATTCGAAAAATGCACAAGGTGAAGATTTAGATGATACGAACTGAACTGCTCAGCATAAAACTCTGAATTTTCTGCAGCTTTTGTAAAAACAAACGCGCCTGCACAAGAGAGAGCGCTTATAACCGCAGGTATATTATGCTTTTTGAAAAGCAATGTTATTATAATTGTCGGCGCGAAGAATGCTATAGTCAACGGCTGAAACAAAATGCAGAGAGCCGCAAAAACAGGCGACAGATATTTAAGTTTTTCTGAAAAAGCGAGAGACAAAAGGAAAAACGAAACCGAGAGAAGAATATGAATATCTTCTGTCAGAAAAATCACATTTGAAGAGATTAATGCCAGCAAGAAGAATGCTGAAAGATATATGTCATCTTCTTTTTTTACGCAAAGCGAGAAAAACAAAGCGGAACAAACGCAGACAAGCAGACGCAAAGCGAGGATGACGGGGTCATCAAAACCGCTGAAAATTGTGCTGAGCGTCGCGAGAACCGCAAAGGATGCGAGAGCGTATTTGTTTTTTTCAATAAGATTCTTAATTTTCATCTTTTAAATTCCTAACAGCTTCGAAAATGAAGCGATATAAATTATATAGAAAACAATTATCACAAAATGCTTTTTGAAAAAGGCCGTAATTTCTTCAACAGACGAACCCACAGCTTCGTTTCTGCGGTAAAGCATAAAGAGATATAAAAGACATTGGCTGGTTATAATTGCAGAAGTCCATCTGTTCCAGTTCAGACCGAAAATATATGCGGGAATGGCCGAGAGCGGATGAATAAGGCAAAGGAAAAAGGTGAATTTTTCAGTCTTGTTCTCGGCTTTTTTCAGAGCTTTAATCCAACCGTAGGCGAAAAGGATAAAAAGAGGGGAAAGAATTACAACGATTCCGAGTAAGTTTGATACGGACATTGTTGCCGTGATTTTTTCAAGTACGAAATCACCCTCAGTGAGATATTCGTTAGGAACAATGTTTGTCAGCCATTCTTTCGTCAACGGCATATCTGTCTTGCTGATCATAACATCGATCATTTCATCAATAGATGAATAGCCGTTTGTAGCTCTCGTTTCAAGGCAAAAAAGACCGAGCGCAATGAGCGAAACATATGTCACCGCACAAAGGATACCGTCGCGAAGGTACTTTTTGTTTTTGAACATATCGTAAAGAAGGGCGATTGCAACGGGAACCATATAAAGCAGAAGATATGCGTGATGAATCGATGTGCAAACGAGCATAATGACAGGCACAGCAAAACGCAGAATTTTGTTCTCGTTAAAAATAAAAGCAATCAGCGTCAGGAGGATGAGGTAGATGTCCGTAACGCCTAACCAGGAAGCGAAAATCGGCATAAAAATCGGCGAGGTTATCATAATTGCGATAATCGCCGTTACAGCATCCTTGTTTTGACAGTGACGGATTAAATATCCTCCGAGAAGGGCGATAACGATGCTCGTCAGAATACAGACTATGTAAGAGAGTGTGAAGAGAAGACTGACCGATACAGTGTCTGAAAAGAGAGAAATTATTTCTCCAAGAAAAAATCTGGGCATGAAACCGCGGCTGTAATCACCGAGATAGGTGAGCAACTGCCATACTGGCATAGTTTCCTTAGTAGGCGCAAAAGTGATTAATTGAGCCAGAAGAAAGAGGAATATGCAGATTTCATATTTAGTTTTTTCGTAAAGCTTTTTTAACATACGAAACACCGTTATTCTGAATAAATATCTTTTTTGCCGTCAGGAAGTTCAACTCCCTTGTCATAGGTGACGATGAGCGTTGTGAATTTTTTATAATCAAATGAATGTATAACATTTTTATCAATTGAAAACATATCGCCCGATTTGAAAGAATAAGTTTCTTTCTTGCCGTCCTTTTTAACGGTAACATCGACTTCACCGCCGATTATAAAGAAGGTCTCTTTGTTAAGCTTGTGGTAATGTCCTCCGCGAAGGCTCGACGGATTTGATTCGACATAATTGACCTGTGCAATTTCACCGTGAAGAAGCTGCATAAGCTTTCCACGGCTATCGTTAAATTCAAAATCAGGTTTCAAAAATTCAATCATAAAAAGTCCACCTTAAAAATTAGCAAAAGACTTGTTTTTTACTATCTTATAAGTTTTGATCAGCTCTTCAATTCCATCATCAAGAGAATACTGCGGTTTCCAACCGGTGCTTTCCAGCCTCTCGTTTGAAACGATGTAGTTCCTTTTGTCAGGATCTTTGTTGATTTCGGATTCGAAGAAAGTGAAGGAAGGGATATGTTCTTTGATTTTTTCGCACAGCTCGATTTTCGAAAGGTTAGCATCTGAGAGACCGCAATTATATGCTTTTCCTTTCATAGCTTCAAAGTTATTGATAGCGTGAATATACGCGCCGACGACATCGCGGATATGTATGAAATTTCTCTTGAAATGGCCTTCGAAAATAATCATCGTTTTATCGTTAACTGCGCGGTAAACAAAATCGTTGACAAGAAGGTCAAGTCTCATTCTGGGAGAAGCACCGAAAACCGTCGCAAAGCGGAAGGTGAGCGAATTTCCACTTTCGAGGATAGCTTTTTCAGCTTCGGTCTTTGTTGTTCCGTAAAGTGAAATCGGATTAAGCGGAGTTTCTTCTGTGCAGTAAATACTGCCGTCAGAAGTGCCGTAGCCGCTGTTTGTACAGGGGAAAATGATTCTTTGCTCAGGCTTTCTTAATTCAAGAAGCATAAGAATTGCATCGAGGTTTGTTGTTCTGGCGGCAATCTTATCGTAATCGCAGAGAGGAAAACCGACAAGTGCCGCAAGGGGCAGGATGAAATCTGCACCGTCGATAAATTTTTTGACGGTTTCTCTGTCACGCACATCTCCTCGGACGATATCAAAGTTTTCATTGCTGCAACAATCCAGGAGTGCGGTCTGACCGAAGTAAAAATTATCAAGCACTCTCACTTCGTGCCCGAGCTTGAGCAATTCAGGAACAAGAACACTGCCGATATATCCTGCTCCGCCTGTAATTGCAATTTTCATAATCATTTACCTCCGCCGTAAATAAGTTTTGTACCTTCGTCTTCGAATTCAAACGGGATGATTCTTGAAGGGTCGAAAATTTTTGAAACATTTTCCCTTTTATCGGGAGTAATATATAAAAGCATAAATCCGCCGCTACCCGCGCCGAGAATTTTTCCGCCGAGCGCGCCCGCCTTTCTTGCGGAAGAATAAAGCTCGTCTATTTCACTCGTACTTATTTTGTCCGAAAGTGTGCGTTTGAGCTGCCAGGTATAGTCAAGAAGCTTGCCAAAGTCATCAAGGTCAGAACCCGAAACGAGTATTTTCTCTCCTTCGGCAACGAGAGCTTTCATTTCGTTAAGCTCCGAAATTTTATAAGGAATGTTATTTTGTTGAGCAACGGCTACTTCACCTGAAAAATGTGAAAATCCCGTAAACACAAGCAGAAGATTTTCGTTGAACTGTTTTTTCTTTTTATAAGAAATGTCAACGGGAAGTATTTTGTAACCGTCAGCGTCGAAAGTGATTTTATTAAGTCCGCCGAAAGCAACTGCAAGCTGGTCCTGAACACCGCCGGCTTCGTTACAAAGAACTCTTTCAAGATAAATCGCTTCTTTTGCAAGCTCCATTTTGCTGAGCTTTTCACCCTTGAGAAGGTGAAGCTCATTGAGAAGACCGACAGCGAATGATGAACTTGAGCCTATTCCTGAACGGGCAGGGAGGTCAGCGTCGTAAGCTATCTGAATACGGTCAATATCAATGTATTTCATCGCTTCTCGCACCAGCGGATGTTTAAGCTCATCGGGAGAATTGAAACGCTCGATTTTTGAATATGTAAACTGATTTTTATAATCAAATAGTGCCGGTAATTCCCTGACTGTAACATAGGAATACTTATTGAAGGTTGCAGAAAGAACACACCCGCCGTACTCGTTGAAGTACGCAGGAAAATCAGTTCCTCCGCCGAGGAAGGACATTCTGAACGGTGTTCTTGTTGTAAACATTAGTTAATCTCTTCCTTTATAAAATCATAAAGATTTTTGTATTTCCTGATATTCGGAATATCAATAGTGTTGTCACTGCTTGCAAGAAAAATCGGAGTGCATCCGGCATCAATTCCTGCAAGCACATCCTTGTCAGAGTCACCGACCATAAAAGACTTCGAAAGGTCTATGTTGAAGTCTTCTGCGGCTTTTCTTATCATTCCGCCCGAAGGCTTGCGGCATTCGCATTTTATTTTAAGCTCGGTTTTTTCTCCTTTAAATCCTTTATCCGGATGATGAGGGCAGAAATAAAGAGCATCAATATAAGCTCCTTCATCGCCTAAAAGAGTGTCAAGCTTAGCGTGAATTTCATCAAGAACGGTGTAGCTGAGACGCCCCATAGCGATTGACGGCTGATTGGTTATTATAATTGCAAGATAGCCGCTTTGATTGATTTTTTTTATTGCATCGGCGGCTCCGCTTATAAGCTCAAGCTGTTTGGGCGAGGTTATGTAACCCTTGTATTTGTTAATGGTTCCGTCGCGGTCGAGGAAAATTGCTTTTTGCTTTTTATCGGCTCGTTTACTTGAAACGATGTTGTTTTCAATATCTGCCGTAACATGGCGAAGTCTGTCTGCAGTGCCCATATCTTTAACATATTCTGCGGAATGGTAAGCATATACTCTGCCGCTTTCAATAATCGGCTCAACTAAATCTGCACGGAGGTTGAGCTTTCCGTCTTTGAATGGTGAGTAAAGTATTTCTTTGGAAAGAATATGAATTCCTGCATTGACGCAGTTTTTATAGTTTCCTTTACCGTCGTTTTTAAACCAACCGGTAACAATGTTGTTCTTGTCGCAGACAACAAGCTCACTGTCGTACGGATGAGAATTGGGATGAACAAAAAGAGTTGCGAGTGCGTTGTTTCTCAGGTGAAAATCAATCATTTTTCGGAAATCCACGCTGAAAATCAAATCTCCGTTTATAAGAAGAAAATTCTCGCTGAGTTTTTCTCTTATTCTGAAAAGTGCCCCTGCAGTGCCGAGAGGGACTTCTTCTTCGTAATAGGATATATTCACACCGAGACTTGCACCGTCACCGAAGTAATCCATAATCTGATTTTTCATATGGTGAACGACTATGATGATGTCGCTTATGCCTGACTTTCGCAGGTTTTCTATTTGATATTCAAGAACGGGTCTGCCACAGATTTCAATCATCGGCTTTGGTCTGTCGCCGTAAAAGCCCGCGAGCCTTTTGCCGAAACCTCCTGCCATAATAACAGCTTTCATATTTATCACCTGCTGAGGTTTATTTTGATTTCATCAACGCCGAGAATGCTTTTGAGAAGAGAGTTGTCCATAGCTGTCGATGATGTGCGTGTTTCAAAGAAAAGCTTCATAATATCAGCTTCGGGCGTTTTAATAATGAATTCCTTCGGGAGATTATGCTTTTTTGCAATTATAGCTCCGACATCATATTTGCTCAGCGATTCATCGCCGCAAAGATTGAGTATCTGAGGTGTATTATCTTTTTCTGAAAGCTTTATAAGTATATCAGCAACGCTGTTGTAATCAAGGGCTGAACGCCAAAGACCGTCCGCGAGAGTGAATGCCTCTCCGCATACGGTTTTTTCCACGATGTTGTCGTAAAAATGCTTTTTATTCTCTAGTATTGACGGCCCTATCATAAAAGGGAGCCTTGCAACATTGAAGCCGTAGCTTGTAACGATGCTTTCAGCTTCAAGTTTTTGCCTGCCGTATTCGCTGACGGGCGAGGTAATATCGCTTTCTTTAAAAAACGGGATTTCGTCCGTGTTCTCTCCGTAAACGCAGTCGGTTGATGAAAACCAAAAGCTTTTTGCACCCTTGAAAACATCAAGAAAGTTTTTGAGAGCTGTTATGTTGATATTTCGTGCGAATTCCGGTTCTTTTTTTACGAGGTCAAGATTGTGACAGGCTGAAAAATAGAAAATACTGCAGTCTGAAATATCACCTGCAAGGTTTGCAAGGTTTGATATATCGTCCTTGTCCGTAACATCAACCTTTACCCACTCGACTCTGCCGGAGAAAAGACTTTCTTTTTTACCGTGGTAGGTAGCAATTATTCTCCCGTCGGTTTTTTCAACGAGATTCTTTAAAACATATGAGCCTAAAAAGCCGTTTGCTCCAACGATAATGTGCATTTTTTCACCTCTGAGCATATATATGATATTCTATCACAATTACTCTTTTTATTCAATATTAAAATGTTTAATAAGCTCAGAACGGCGCAATACTTATAAAAAAGGGAAAATCTTGCAAAGTTAACAAAGAATTCACAAATAACCTGTTGACAAATCCGAAAGAGAGTTGTATATTTATAAATGTAGTTAGCACTCGACTTCAAAGAGTGCTAACGGTGCTAAAAGGCGGTGAGAGAATGGAACTCAGTCAGAGAAAAGAAAAGATACTCGCTGCTGTTGTAGAGCATTATATAAAGACGGGCGAGCCTGTAGGTTCCAAAACTCTTTTGTCTGCGCTCGATATAAATGTATCAAGCGCAACCATAAGAAACGAGATGGCGGAGCTTGTTGCTCTCGGCTTTCTTGAGCAGCCTCATACATCGGCAGGAAGAATTCCGACTAATGAGGGCTACAGATACTATGTCGATCATCTTATGGGAGTCCGTCCGCTTGATGAATCCGTAAAAAGGCAGATTGAAGCAGGCGTTTCTATTAAAAACGCAAGCCCGGAAGCGATTCTTGCAAAAGCAAGCGAATTTCTTGCAGATATGACGGATTGCGCGGCTGTTTCAACAACTCCTTCGGGTGAGAATGCAACGATTAAAAGAGTTGAATTTGTCCCCGTCGGAACGAGGACGGGAATGATAGTTCTTCTTACCTCGACAGGAGTTATCAAAAGTAAGGTCTGCAGAAGTGATGTTGATCTCAATTCTTCAATGATTGAAAAGTTTTATAACATAGTAAAATCTTCTTTCCTTGGTATGCCGCTCGATGAAATTGATACGGCGACTTTGCAAACACTCGTTGCTTCTATGGGTATGGATGCGTTGACTATGATTCCTTTCGTCTCAGCGGTTTCCGATCTTGCTCAGGAAGCTATGAAGACGATGGTTATGCTGGGAGGTCAGTCAAACATCCTTCGTTACCGTGATGATTACGGAACAACAGCGTATGAGCTTATGGACTTTCTTCGCAGAGGTGAGCCGATAAGTCGCTTGCTTGCTAACAGCAAAGAGGATTTTGATGTTAAAATCGGCGGAGAAAACAAGTTCAAACAGCTTGAAAATTCAAGCGTAATTATGGCACACTACAACATTGACGGCGATAATCGCGGCTCGATAGGAATAATCGGCCCGACGAGAATAGACTATGCAAGTCTTATACCAAGTGTGAGGTATCTTACTGACCTGGTCGGTGAGCTTCTTACCCAGACACTCAATGACGACTGAAAGGAATGAAACTGATTGGCAAAGGATAAGAAAAAGAACAATGCCGAAGAAGAAGTAATCGAGCAGGAAACAGCAGAAGCTGCAGAGCCTTCAAAAGAAGAAGAGCTTCAAAAACAGCTCGATGAGAAAAACGACCAGCTTCTGAGAATGGCGGCAGAGTATGATAATTTCCGAAAGCGTTCGCAAAGAGAAAAAGAAGCTCTTTATGCAGATTGTAAAGCTTCGGTTATAAATGCGCTTTTACCCGTCGCTGATAATTTTGACAGAATTTTTGCAAATCCTGACGGAACGCCGGAGGATTACAAAAAGGGCGTTGAAATGACATTCAAGCAGTTCAGCGATGTGTTCAAAAGTCTCGGCATCGAATCATTCGGTGAGGTCGGGGAAGAATTTGACCCGAACATTCACAATGCAGTAATGCACACAGAAGATGATTCGGTAGGCGAGAATACAATAACAACAGTAATTGTCAAAGGCTATAAGCTCGGCGACAAAATCATCCGTCCTGCTATGGTAGCAGTGGCAAACTAATAAATTGGAGGAAAATTATTATGGCAAAGATTATTGGTATCGACTTAGGTACAACAAACTCATGTGTATCAGTTATTGAAGGCGGCGAGCCCGTTGTTATCGCAAATGCAGAAGGCGCAAGAACAACTCCGTCAGTTGTAGGCTTCGGCAAGAACGGCGAGAGAATGGTTGGCCAGGTTGCAAAGAGACAGGCTATCACAAACCCTGACAGAACTGTTTCATCAATCAAGCGTCAGATGGGTACAGACTATAAAGTAACTATCGACGATAAGAAGTTCACTCCGCAGGAAATCTCTGCTATGATTCTTCAGAAGCTTAAGACAGACGCTGAAGCATATCTCGGCGACAAGGTAACAGAGGCTGTTATCACTGTTCCTGCATATTTCTCAGACGCACAGCGTCAGGCAACAAAGGACGCAGGTAAAATTGCTGGTCTTGAAGTAAAGAGAATCATCAACGAGCCGACTGCTGCTGCTCTTGCTTACGGTATTGATAAGGAAGACGATCAGAAGGTTATGGTTTATGACCTTGGTGGCGGTACATTCGATGTTTCAATCATCGAAATGGGCGACGGTATTCAGGAAGTTCTTGCAACAGCAGGTAACAACCGTCTCGGCGGTGACGATTTTGACCAGAGAGTTATGGACTGGATGGTTAATGAATACAAGCTGACAAGCGGCATCGACCTTCGTGCTGATAAGATGGCTATGCAGAGACTTAAGGAAGCTGCAGAAAAGGCTAAGATTGAGCTTTCAGGCGTAACATCATCAGATATCAACCTTCCCTATATCACAGTTGATGCAACAGGTCCGAAGCATCTTGAAATGACTCTTACAAGAGCAAAGTTCAATGAGCTTACAGCAGACCTCGTTGAGGCAACAATGGGACCGGTTCGTCAGGCTATGAAGGATTCAGGTCTTGCTGCTTCAGAAATCGATAAGGTTCTTATGGTCGGCGGTTCTTCAAGAATTCCCGCTGTTCAGGAAGCAATCAAGAAGTTCATCGGCAAGGAACCGTTTAAGGGCATCAACCCCGACGAGTGTGTTGCAATCGGTGCATCACTTCAGGCAGGTGTTCTCGGCGGTGAAGTTAAGGGTCTCCTTCTTCTCGATGTTACTCCGCTTTCACTCGGTATTGAGACAATGGGCGGTATCAACACAAAGATCATCGAAAGAAATACAACTATCCCCGTAAAGAAGAGCCAGATTTTCTCAACTGCCGCAGACAATCAGCCTTCAGTTGAGGTTCATGTTCTTCAGGGTGAAAGAGAGTTTGCTAAGGATAACAAGACTCTCGGTATCTTCCACCTTGACGGAATTATGCCGGCACGCCGCGGTGTTCCGCAGATCGAAGTAACATTTGATATCGATGCAAACGGTATCGTTCATGTTTCAGCTAAGGACCTTGGTACAAATAAGGAGCAGTCAATTTCAATCACAGCTTCAACAAATATGTCTAAGGAAGATATTGAAAAGGCTGTTCACGAAGCAGAGCAGTTTGCTCAGGAAGATAAGCAGCGCCGTGAGGAAGTTGACACAAGAAACAACGCTGACCAGATGGTTTACCAGTGCGAGAAGCTTATCTCTGAGGAAGGCGACAAGTTCTCGGAAGAGGATAAGGCTGCACTCAACGCAGATATCGAAGCTCTTAAGGAAGCTCTCAAGGGTAGCGACATCAACCTCATCAAGAATAAGCAGGAAGCTCTTCAGACTAAGTTCTATGAGGTTTCAGAGAAAATGTATAAGGCAGCTCAGGCTGCTGCAGGTCAGCAGGGCGCTCCTGATATGGGCGATATGGGTGGTGCACCGAACAATGACGGCTTCTATGAGGCTGATTACACAGATGTAACAGACGACGAATAATAGAAATTCAAGTTAAATCAGGTCTTGCGGAGGGTGATTTGTCTTCCGCAAGCCTGTTTTAAAGTCAGGGGCTTTATTTATGGCTGATAAAAGAGACTATTATGAGGTGCTCGGCGTTGATAAAAACGCGAGCGCTGATGAAATAAAAAAAGCATACAGAAAAAAAGCTAAGCAGTATCATCCCGACCTCAACCCCGGCAATGCTGAAGCAGAAGCAAAGTTCAAGGAAGCTAACGAGGCTTACGAAATCCTCAGCGATGATCAGAAGAAGGCTCGCTATGACCAGTTCGGTCACGCAGGCGTTGACCCTAATTACGGTGCAGGAGCAGGCGGCTACGGCGGAGGCTTCGGCGGTTTTGAAGACATCGACCTCGGAGATATTTTCTCAAGCTTCTTTGGCGGAGGCTTCGGCGGTGGCGGATTCGGAGGCGGCGGACGCCGTTCAAATCCCAATGCACCGAGAAGGGGCGAGGATCTGCAGTCAACGGTCACGATTTCTTTCGAAGAAGCCGCAAAGGGTTGCAAACGCAAGGTTGATGTTAACCGTATTGAGATTTGTCCCGAATGTGACGGAAGCGGAGCTGAAAAAGGAACATCGCCGACGACCTGTCCCGAATGTCACGGCTCAGGTCATGTAACTGTTCAGCAGAGGACACCTTTTGGTGTTATGCAGACGCAAAAGGCTTGTTCACGATGCGGAGGTAAGGGCAAGATTATTGAAAATCCTTGCACAAAGTGCCGCGGAAGAGGCCGCGTTTCAAAGCACAGCACGCTTGAAATTGATATTCCCGCAGGTATTGATGACCGTCAGACACTCAAGGTAAGAGGCGAGGGTAATAAGGGCATCAACGGTGGTCCTGCAGGTGACCTTCATGTTAATGTTAATGTTCGTCCTCATCCTTTCTTTGAACGCGACGGATTTGATGTCTGGTGCGAGGTTCATGTTTCGGTAACTCAGGCAACGCTCGGCGATAAGCTTCAGGTTCCGACGCTTGACGGCAAAGTTGAATACAGCATTCCCGCAGGCACTCAACCTGGTGCGGTTTTCGTACTCAGAGGAAAGGGCATACAGAATATCCACACAAAGGTGCGCGGCAACCAGATGGTACGCGTAATTGTGGATATCCCGACCAAGCTTAACGATGCTCAGAAAGAAGCACTTCTGAAATTTAACGAAGCAATGGGCGGAAGCAAGCCTGAGGCTGAAGATAAAAAAGGCTTTTTCGGAAAGAAGCGCAGATAAGCTATGAAATATAATACTTATATCTTTGACCTTGACGGAACGATTCTTGACACTCTTCTTGACCTTGCAAATGCAGTAAATTTTGCAATGAGAGCAAAAGACTTTCCTGAGAGAACGACTGACGAAGTCCGAAACTTTATAGGCAACGGAATAAAAGTGCTTATAAAAAGAGCTGTTCCCGAGAATACGAGTGAGGACGATTATGCCGAGACACTTGAAATTTTCACAAAATATTATCTTGAACATATTGCAGATAATACAAAACCTTACGACGGAATGATCGATGTCATAAATTCTCTCAAAGAAAAAGGCTGCAAAACGGCTGTTGTTTCAAACAAAGCTCATATTGCAGCGCAGGCAGTTGTAAAAGATTTCTTTGGAGATATTTTTGATATCGTAGTCGGAAAAATGGACGAGTTTCCGTCAAAACCCGAGCCGGATTCGCTTCTTTATACAATCAAGTCACTCGGTGCCGAAAAAGAAAAATGTATTTATATCGGAGATTCCGATGTCGATGTTCTGACGGCACACAACGCAGGTCTTGAATGTATCGGCGTAACCTGGGGCAACCGTGACGAAGATGTTCTGCTCACAAACGGAGCAGAATATATTGTGCATAACCCGAAAGAAATTTTGGATATATAGAATAAAACAGAGCTGGGTGCAGGAAACTGTGCTTGGCTCTGAATGTTTACTGTGAACTTTTTTGTTCTGAATCGTATAATAAATGAGGGGTTGGTATTCCCTTGGTTCTAAGAACAGAATGAGTCTGAATGCTTATTTGGAAAGGATGGTATTGTTATGAAAAAATATAAGCATTTGGTTGGTGCGCTTGTTTGCGTCGTTTGCCTGAGTATTTGTTTCACAAATGTCTTTCAGACAAGTAAAGCGGCACGAAATAGTGATATTGAGAACTCATTAGGGTGCACTTCGCTCGCAGATTCGGAAACCGAAAAAACAGAGAATACAGTTATATTAAACACTATAACTGCTGATAAAACTGTAAATAAAATCGAAAATGAAGCTGAGTTTGCAGAAGCGAACGGATCAATACTTATGCATGAAAAAGATGTAAAAAAACAACCGGCTAACAAACGAAAGTCAGTAGTGTCGTTTGCCGGAATTGTGGAATCTTCTATTATAGTTGGTGCATTGAACAAGGACAAGATTTACACTGATAATATGCAACACCTTCCGATTTTCAGGATAGATACAAACAGAGATATGAAACAATTCAAATCAAAATATTGCAATGAAATCTTCATAAACGAGGGTTATGATGAAGTGCCATCTTTTGAAGAAATAACATCCGGGTACGACGAAGCTTTTTTCAAAAGTAATTCGCTTTTAATTGTCTATGTAGAAGCAAACAGCGGTTCATTTAGGTTTGATGCAAGTAGTGTTTATTGTGATGGAAATTCGGTCTGTGTTTATGTTAAACAGGCAAATAATCCTGTGGTTTGTACTGACGATGTAGTAGGCTGGTTTATCACAGTTACAATGGAGGACAGCGAAATACTCGACTGCAAGTATTTTGATGCTGTTCGTAATGACACAGAATAAAAGGTGTATCATCGTGTATTCAGCCTTTTATACAATGAAGTTACACCTGTTATGATGTAATGGATTGTGCCTATATAAGATTCAATGGGTTTCGTACGGTTTTATTTATAGAAAGATCAAATTAAAAATTTATATTCGAAAGATTTTGAGATTATTTGACACGGAGGGTATGAAAGTGAGAAAAGTTATATCAATATTACTTGTTTTGATAATGTCTATTTCAATAATAAGTATGAGTTTTATAGAAATGGCTGCTTTAGAGGCTAATACATATTCATCAAAAATATCAGTTGAATTAATCCAACAACTTAAGTCTAAATCAGAAGTGTATGCGTATGTTTGGTTTAGTGAGACACTTGATATCTCAAAGATTAAAGTTCAAGCAGAAAAGGAAGTTGGGTTTACACAAAGGGATATAGATAACCTTGAAAAAGAAAAGTGTGAATTCGAAGGCTCAATATTTGAGAAAAATTCATATACGAACGAGTATAAATTATTTATGTCATCAACAGAATCTGTCAGAAGAGATCTTTTAAGCAAGCAGTCACAGTTGATTGAAAAACAAAGAGAGTTAGTCAAAAACTTTTATTCTGTTCACAATGCAGAAAAAATTCAATCTTTGGGAATTTCTAAAGAGAAAATGGTCTATACAAGTTTATTTTCGCCCGTTACAATTATTAAAACAAATGAGGAAGAAATCAAAAAACTAAGTGCTTCTGAAATAGTTGAGTATATTGGATATAAAGATACAAGCCGAGTTAATACAGAATTCAGTTCCGCATTGCCTGCGGTTGATGCCAAATATGTGCGCAATACTTTAGGTTATGATGGATATGGGGTGAAAATAGGTGTTTTAGATGGGGGAAGGGTAATCGCAAGTCATACGGAATTATCTAATACGAATTTGACGATTTTGGATCCCGACAGTGAAATATCAAATCATGCTACCAATGTTTCGAGAATAATTGCAGGAACAAAAGGTGTTGCTCCAAATGTTCAGTTATACACAAACTCGCATAATAATATGATAGAACAAGAGTTAGAGGAACTGATTTCTTGTGGTGTATATGTGATTAATATGAGTTTGGGCATTGAGAGAAATAATGGTATTTATTACACGGATTTAGAAAAATGGATAGATCATTTAGCTTATCAGCATGATGTTACAATAGTTAAATCTGCAGGTAATAAAGGTGTGACAGCAGATATTACAATTCCAGGTTTAGCCTATAATATAATTACTGTTGGAGGGACAAATACGAAATATACAGTTGACAGAACAGATGATACATTGTTTAGTATATCAACCGCAAGTGGAAGTTGTTCTGCTAATGGTGGTACAGCTGGCTGTGCAAAACCAGATTTTTTAGCACCTGCATATTACAAAGATCTTAATGACTATGGAACAAGTTTTGCGGCAGCGATGGTTACGGGTATAATAGCACAAATGATTGAGTGCAGACCTACACTTGCCACAAAACCTGCAGTAATAAAGGCTGTATTGACGTCTAGTACGACGAGAAAAATGGCAAAGGGAATCAGTAGCGATAAAGTTGAAAGTTGGGAAGACACAATAACAGCTCAACAAGGTGCGGGTGAAGTAAGTGCCAGGAAAGCCATTTATATTTTAAGTTTAGGAAATTATTCTATAGGTTTTGTATCGTCTGGAAGCCTGAATAAATCCATTGCAGTTACATCTTCAGATTTATATATTCGTTCTAGTTTAGCATGGCTTAGAAATAACACAGTTTCACAACATACCAATGGAGCGGTATCGGTTGGAACAGCAGCTAACTATAAGTTGAAAGCATACAGACCTGACGGTTCGATATGTGGAGAATCTAATATTCCGACCAGTTCAGTTGAACTTGTGCATTTCAATGTAAACGGTATATACGGTACTTATAATATTGAAATAAGCAGAGCTGATTCGAATGGAGGAGTTGTAGAATATGCTTTTGCGTGGAGATAGAATGTTATTTGATATCAATAGCATTAGCTGATAAAAAGAGACTATGTCAAAAGTCGACAAATATACGCCAAGTGCAGTGTTCTGCACTTGGCTACATAGTTTTAATGTGTTTTTGTTGTTTATGTTATATGCTTATGCTATAATAAATAAAAAGAAGAGTTTTAAGAGAGGATGTTTTCGATGGATAACGGCGCAAGTAGCTACTGCCGTTTCATTTCAGGAGATGAGTCGGGTATAGTAGAACTTATCGAATTATACCGTGACGGACTGATATTGTATATCAATTCTTTCACAAAAAACATTGTAGAAGCTGAAGATATTGTTGAAGATGTTTTTCTCAAGCTTATGATGCGAAAACCTCACTATAACGGAAGGGCTTCATTTAAAACATGGTTGTACATAATTGCGGGAAATGTTGCTAAGGATTATCTGAGAAAGAAATCTCGTCAGGGAAAAGTTTGCTTAGAAGATGTTTCAGAAATTTTAGAGGACGAAACTGAACTTGAAAATATGTATTTAAAGGAAGAACAGAAAATTCAGCTACACCATTCAATAAGGAAATTAGATTCAGAACACCAACAGATATTGTGGCTTATATATTTTGAATCTATGAGTATCAGTGAAGCGGCTTCTGTTGTAAGGAAAAGTGTACACGCAACAGGGAATCTTGTTTACAAAGCCAGAAAAGCTCTTAAAATCCAGTTAGAAAGCGATGGATTTGTCTATGAAAAAATATAAGTGCTTAGTCACAGTATTCGTTTGTAATATGATGAACAAGGGGATGATTTGTTTATGAGGTCTTACGGCGAAACCTACGAAAGAATAATTGCAAAAAAAAGTATCGCAGAATCTAAAATCAAGGCGAGAAATAAAAGAATAAAGAAATATGCGACAGCGGTTTCCTGTTTGTGCATTTGCTTTGTTGTAGTCTTTTTAATCAGTAAGGCAGGAACATATACATCTGCCGGTGGATCGAATACTGCGAATGACTTGCGTACAGAATTTCCTGCAGATCGTTCTCAACAAACGGTCGTTACTCAAGATAATACAACAAAAGTTTATGAAGCAGACGGAAATACTGACAGTTCAGTTGAAGGTCAGATTTTGCCCGAAGGCAATGGAGAAAGTGAAGCATACCGTATCAGAATGGTTAATGCTGCAATGAAAGCGTTGCCTGATGAAGATTATGACAAAATTAAAATCGATGAATCGTATATAATTGAAAAGTATATCAAAGAGGGTGCACAAGAAATTGAACTTTGTCTGATACACCTTGAAGGAAATACTTTTTATTATGAGGTTGAAATAGATGTGGAAGGGAAGAAAATTTATGACTTTATCAAAAAAGCAAAATGAAAAATTAATATCATTTTATTATAATAATTATTTAGAAGTAGCCTAAAGACACAAAGACATCCGACTTCAAAATCGGATGTCTTTTTTATCCTATGATATAATCCTTGTGTTTCTCTAAAAATCTTATATCGACAATCGCTTTGATGTAAATTCCGTCGCCACGGTAATCGTCTTCAAGAAGAACGCCATCCTCACGGATGTAATTGACAAGTCCTCCATCACTGTACGGTATGAGCAATTCTGCTTTCTTTCTTGTTAACGGCAAAGCAAGCTGAATCTGCGCAAGGAGATTGTCAAGTCCTCTCTCGTTGAGTGCAGAAATCATAACGAATTTACCCTCAGCAGGAAGAATGAAAGAATTATCGCAAAGGTCGCATTTATTAAGAACGGAAACGATGGGTTTTCCTTCGCAACCGAGAGATTCAAGAAGACTCTTTGTAACTGCAAGATGCTCTGCACAGCAAGGGTCAGAAGCATCGCAGACGTTAAGAATAACAGAAGCTGATGCCGCCTCTTCAAGCGTTGAATGGAATGCCTGAACAAGATGATGCGGAAGTCGGCGTATAAGACCAACTGTGTCGATAAGCATAACGCTTCGTCCGTCAGGGAGAATCAATGCTCTTGATGTTGGGTCGAGCGTAGCAAAAAGCTTGTTTTCAGCAAGAACACCTGCATTCGTCAGCGCATTCATAAGTGTTGACTTGCCTGCATTTGTATATCCGACGATTGCAACGGTCTCAACTCCGTCTTTTTCTCGTCTTGTGCGAAGCTGTTCGCGGCGTTTCGCAATTTCTTTGAGATCTTCTTCAAGACTCTGGATTCTTCTGCGGATATGGCGTCTGTCGCTTTCGAGCTTTGTTTCACCGGGACCTCGTGTACCGATACCGCCGCCAAGCCTTGAAAGCTGGACGCCTTTACCACCGAGACGGGGGAGAGAATATTTAAGCTGAGCCAGCTCAACCTGAATTTTACCTTCTCCGCTTCTTGCTCTTGCGGCGAAGATATCAAGAATCAGCGTTGTTCGGTCAATAACACGGATGTCCGTTTCGTTTTCAATGTTTCTCTGCTGTGACGGAGTAAGCTCTCCGTCAAAAATAAGCAGGTCAACATCATTTGCTTCGGCAAATTCTTTGATTTCCTCAAGCTTGCCACTGCCGACATATGTTGCAGAGTCAGGTCGGTCTCTCTTCTGCAATGTTTTTGCACAGACGACTGCACCTGCTGTCCTTGCAAGCTCCTCAAGCTCATCTATTGAAACCTCGGCATCGTAGGTATCCATATCAATGCCGACGAGCATCGCAATTTCAGGCGCCTGACTGTTTTCGTGTAATTCCATAAATCAATATCCTTCGGGATTATTTTTCTGCCATCTCCAGGAGTCCTCGCACATTTCGTCAAGACCTCTTTCAGCCTTCCAGCCAAGAACTTCGAAAGCCTTTGACGGGTCTGAGTAGCAGGTTGCAAGGTCGCCGGGGCGACGGTCAACAATTTTATAGTTAAGCGGTTTACCGCAAGCTTTTTCAAATGCGTGGACGATATCAAGAACGCTGTAGCCGATACCTGTACCGAGGTTGTATGCGTCAACACCCGTTCCTGAAAGCACCTTGTCAACTGCCTTAAGGTGACCGAGAGCAAGGTCAACAACATGGATGTAGTCACGGACGCCTGTTCCGTCAGGTGTATCGTAATCGTCACCGAAAACGCTGAGGCAAGCGAGCTTGCCGACTGCAACCTGTGTAATGTAAGGCATAAGATTGTTCGGAATACCGTTCGGGTTTTCGCCGATTCTTCCGCTCTTATGAGCACCGATCGGGTTGAAGTAACGAAGGATTGCAATGCTCCAATCGTTATCTGAAGCCCAGAGATCGCGGAGAATAAGCTCAATCATATATTTCGTTGTGCCGTAGGGGTTGGTTGTTCCGCCGATCTGCATTGTCTCCTTAAGAGGTGAGGGGTTGTTTTCACCGTAAACAGTAGCAGATGAGCTGAAAACAATCTTCTTGCATCCTGCGTCGCGCATAGCTTCGCAGAGTGTTATTGTTCCGCCGATATTGTTTTCATAATATTCAAGAGGCTTTGCACAACTCTCACCAACAGCCTTAAGACCTGCAAAATGAATAACTGCATCGATCTTGTTTTCAGCAAAAACCTTATCAAGACCTTCTCTGTCGCGGATGTCACATTCGTAGAATTTGAAATCCTTGCCTGTAAGCTCCTTGATTCTGTTAAGAGATTCGGGGCAGCTGTTGTAAAAATTATCAACAATAACGATCTCGTGTCCTGCGCCGAGCAATTCAACACAAGTGTGAGAACCGATGTAACCTGCGCCGCCTGTAACTAAAATAGCCATATTTATCACTCCAATTGACAAATTTTCACCAATACTGTATTATTGTTATTATAAATGGTTTAAAAACAAATTGCAATAACAAATGAGGTTATTATGAGTAATTTATCAGATATTGGTGTAATAAAAAGCGTCCTGCAAAGGCACGGCTTTACTTTCTCTAAGGCTCTCGGTCAGAATTTCATTGTCAATCCGTCCGTTTGCCCGAGGATTGCAGAGGAAGGTGGCGCAAGAGAAGGCGTAGGTGTTCTGGAAGTCGGAGCAGGAATAGGTGTTCTTACGGCGGAGCTTGCCAAAAGAGCAGACAAAGTCGTCTGCGTTGAACTTGATACAAGGCTTCTTCCTGTCCTTGATGAAACACTCGCGGATTTTGACAATATCAAAATAATAAACGGCGATATTCTTAAGGTTGATCTTCATCAGATTCTTAAAGATGAGTTTGGCGATATGCCCGTTATAGTTTGCGCAAATCTGCCTTATTATATAACTTCGCCCGTAATTATGAGGCTTCTTGAAAGCAGGCTGAATATTGAATCCTTAACCGTAATGGTGCAGAAAGAGGCTGCAGTGCGTCTTTGTGCCGATGTCGGAAGCAGGGATTCGGGTGCAGTAACGGTTGCAGTTAACTTTTATTCGGAAGCGCAGAAGCTTTTTGATGTTTCAAGAGGTTCATTTATGCCTGCGCCGAATGTTGACAGCGCAGTTATCCGCCTTGATATACGCAAGGAAGTACCCGTTGAGGTGACGGATGAAAAATTTTTCTTCTCTATGGTGCGTTCTGCGTTCAGCCAGAGAAGAAAAACGGCATCAAACGGTATAAGCTCAGGTCTCGGAATGCCGAAGCAGACCGTAATTGAAGCGATAGAAAATGCAGGACTTCCGTCAACGGTCAGAGCCGAAAGCCTGACGATGGAAGAGCTCGGAATCCTCTGCGAAGAGCTTTATAAATTGAGATAAAAAAAGGAGTGTTCGTTTTTTGAACACTCCTTAAATTATTATGCCCTCGTAAACCAGAATTCACTTATCATAAATCCGTCAATCGGTTCTGTTATTTCGAGCGTAGCGCTACCGTTTACGATAAACTTTTCGGGGATGTCATAAACAATGCTTACATAGTCGTCAGCAAGATAAAGCTTTTCAAATTCTTCATCCCTTGTGCCGCCGTACTGTTTGCCGTCGTGAATAATGTTGCCGTTTACAGTCAACTTATGGTGAGTTATTTCGTCATTCAGGTTGGTTTTGTATGTGATACGGAGCTTATAATCGCTTGCAGTAAGTCCTGCGACGGTAGTCTCAAAATTAAAGTGGTCATAAACCTTCGTCATACACATCGGAAGCTCAGCGTCAAAGTTCATATCTCCGCGGAAGTTCATATAGTATTCGCCCTTCTGCTTTCCGCATACTTCAAATCCGTGTTCAGCGAAAGAAAAGTAGTATTCATCGTGTTCAACCTTGTTACGGTCGATGAGCTTCAATGCATCTGACGGATTTTCTTCAAGCTTTCGAAGGAGATATCGTCTGTCAGTAACGGGATTGTCGATTGTCATAAGGGTACAACCTCTTTCCCATTTCATTCCGTGATAGTGTTCAACATCAAGCTGAATACCGATCTGGTTGAAAAGCATTTCTGCGAGCTTGTCAATTTTTGCACGGTTGAGCTTGTATTCATCGCTGAAATCGGTTCTGAGAATATCGATAGCACCTGCAACATCGCCCTTACGAATAAGAATTTCCGCTTCAGTAATAAGCTCAGTTTCAAAAATTCTTCTGTCGCGGACAATTTTATCGCAATATGCTCTGAAAAGATGAAGAACGAATCTCCAATTTTTCATAAGCTCGGGATATTTTTCTGAAAGAGTAACGAATCCTTCAAAGTTAGGCTGAATGTTACCGTTTTCCTTCGGGTCACAGCTCCAGTTCTGCTCGAGTGAAATAATAAGCTCGGCTATGGCATCTGTGTCTGCGCCGGGGAAGAATGTACGGCAATAGTCCTGAACGCACTCTCTTAAATCATAGTTGAAATCAAGATCCATTGCACCCCAGACGAATTTGTTAACATCATCGTTGACGCCTTCAGAATATGTAACGCTTCCGACTGCGTACTGACGAGTGATTCTGTGATACTGTCTGTACTCTGACGGACGGGGATTGACAGCTTCACGGCTGAGTGTTGATGCAAGAGCATAGTGCCAATCGTCACGGTCAAAATGAACGGGAGTTTCACAGCGCACGTTATGACCGATGTCAGGATAAAGACGAATAGGATAGCGCTTATCAATTTTTCTGCGAAGCTCATCAAGCGGCATTGCATGGTTAGGACCGTAGATAACTCCGTCGATTTCTTCGGGAAGCTTAGCCATTTCCTTAACGAATCTTTCGCCCCAGTCGGGGTATTCGTGAGGAGCCTGAGCAGAGGGCCACATCTGAATTTTCGGGAATACCTTCTGAAGCTCTCTTTTCATTTTTACGCAACGCTGAACAAAAGCTTCTCCCTGCATATCGCCGGGATCTCCTCCGGGAGGAAAGAGAATATCAAGCTTCGGAAGATCATCATAGAGCGCGTGCATTTTTTCAATTGTTTCCTCGTCGCTGTCCTTGCTCCAGAGCTCGTGCCAGACGGAAAGATCAATATCGTGTTCAACGCAGATTTCAGACATTGCAATGAGCATTTCCTTCTGCGAATATCGCATAAGTACACTTGTCTCTTCACGGACACCCGAGTCAGCTTCAACCATATTTGTGCCGAAGAGCATAAGGTCGCGGATGTAACGCTCATACTCTTCTTTGCCCCACATATCAACGGTGTTGTTCATATCCGTATAGCTAAGCTGATGGCCTCTTATTTTCATAGAGGGAGTTCTTTCTATGCTGATATTTTTAACAAGATAGATTCTGCCGTTTTCAAAAACAGCTTTTTTAAGAAACTCTGCAAAGCCGTAGATAAGGCTTCTCAGACGGTGAGACGTAATGACTATTTTATCATCGTTATGCTCAACTAAATATTCTTCGCTTCCGCTTTCGTCAACGATTTGAAGTGAAACATAGTTGCTCTCGGGGATAGTGTCAACTATTTCAGGAAGAAAGCCTGCTCTCAACTCAATTTCTTCTGCGAAAATTGATGCGGCTTTCTTTGAAATCGGACATCCGTAAGCGATTTTAAAACCTGTAAATTCATATTTCAAGAGAATCACAACCTTGATTATTTTGATGATTTAGTATATCATAATTCCGGAGATTTAGCAACATAGATATAAGTTGGAAAGTGGTTTTTATGATAGAAAAAATTAAAGAAAAGAATGTCTGGGATTATCTTAAAGAAACACCGTTGCCAATTGCTCTTTACGGCATGGGAAACGGAACGGATATGATAATTGAAAAGCTCAGTTCGATCGGTGTAACACCTGCAGAAATCTTTGCAAGTGACGAGTTCGTTCGAGGACACAGCTTCCGAGGATATAAGGTTGTAAAGTATTCCGAGGTTTGCGAAAAGTATGACGATTTCGTGATAGTCGTTTGCTTTGCGATGCACGATGAAGCTATGCTTGAAAAAATACGCCGTATGGCAGATGAGCATCCTCTTTTTGCACCGAATGTGCCGATTGTTGATGACGGAATCTTTACCCGTGAGTTTATCGAGGAACACGATGCCGAGTTTGATGAGGCTTATTCTCTTCTCAGCGATGATTTTTCCCGTCAGAGCTTTATTGATATTCTTAATTTCAAGGTTAGCGGAAAGGTCGAATATCTTTTCTCCTGCGAAAAGAAAAAGGAAGAGATTTATTACGAATACCTTAAGCTTAACGAAAATGAAATTTTTATGGATCTTGGCGCTTATGACGGTGACACTGTCAGAGAATTCCTTGCGGCTACTGATGGAAAATATGAAAAAATCATAGCTGTTGAAGCTGATGAAAAGAATTACAGAAAGCTGACCGATAAAACACGCGAAGTTAAAAATATCCAAACGCACAATCTTGCCGTGTGGAATAAAAAAGAAATCCTCTTTTTTGAAAAGAAAAAGGGGAGAAATTCCAAACTTTCTTCTTCGGGCAAGGTTGAGGTTCAGGCGGACAGCGTGGATAATATTCTTAACGGGGAGAAGATAACTGTTCTTAAAATGGATATCGAAGGAAGCGAAGAAAAAGCCCTTGAAGGAGCAAGGAATACTATTATGGCGCACAAACCGAAGCTTTATGTCTGCGCATATCACAGAAATGATGATATGTTCCGTCTGCCGCTTAAAATCAACGAAATCTGCAAGGGGTACAAGTTTTATTTCTGCCATCATCCGTATATTCCTGCGTGGGAGTCCAATTTCTATTGCGTTGTTGATTAAATGATTTACTTGTGATATACTGTATGAGGTGAATTTTTGTAAAAGGGGAGAGAGGATGAGCAACCCTAAAGGAAGAACCCTGCCGAACACACTGTCAATCTTTTTTGTTATGCTGGCAGTTTACGGTATGGATGTTTTTATATTCAAATCAGACCTTACTGTGCTTGGTGATGCGTTTTTTGCAAGATGCATCAGTTTTATAATACTTTTTCTTTATCTTTGGGCGGCAAAAGAACCTGTGCAGACGCTGGGACTCAGCAAAAAAGGTGAAAAGTTCCTTGCAGGCGGTTTGTATGGTGCTGTTTTTGCATTGGTACCGCTTGCGATAGTTACGGCGGCTGAGATTGTATACTATCTTTCTACGGATGCGACGGCGCTTAGTCTGCGGTTTGAAACGCCTAATATGACTTATGTCCGTTCTGAGGAGAATCTGACACCCGTTGCCGGTGTAGTGATTTATATTTTTACCTGCTTCTTCGGAAACGCTTTCAAGGAGTGCTTCTTCCGCGGATTTTTGCTTAAAAAGTTTAATAAAATAACGGATTTCGGCAAGGCGAATTTTATGCAGGCTGTTTTGTATATGACCTTCATTCTGCCGTATCTCGCAAGAAGCATTCCGGATCAGCTCAGCAGAAATCGTCTTACTCCGCAGCTTGCAGTGTTTATGGTGATTTTCTATATTGTTCACGAAACATTTGCAGGCTTGAAATGGGGCTTGATGACGAGAGTGTCGGGCTCAACATATATGGCGATAGTTGACCATTTCCTGTATGTTTTCTTCTCAAACAGTGTTTTTATAACGAACAGATATGTAACCTGGTCTTTTATGCTTCATATGATGGCGATTCAGGTCGTATCTTTTGTTTTTGTTTTGATTTATTACCTTTACGGTATGAAAAAAATCAACGATAAAAAGAAAAAACAAAAGGCGAAAATTGAAGCAGAGTATAATGAGATAGAAAAGAGAAAAAAGCAGAAAGAGGCCGAAAAGGCGGAGAAAAAGAAATTCGATGCTCTTGAAGAAATCAGCCCTGCGAAATATAAAAATATTGTAAACGAAGATGTAAAACGAAAAAAAGGCGCCGATTCGGACGAAAGTGCTCTTGAGAACAGAATACTTTTGGAAGAAGCACTTAAAGAAGAAACTCCGCATGAAAACGATGATTCAGTTGACGATATCCTCAGGAAAGTCAACAGAGAAATGCGAAGGCGCGAAAATCCTTCGAGTTCGAACGATATAACTGAGGATTTTGACAGTGATGAGTTTCTCAAAGCATATCAGAGGGGAGACGGCTCGCATTATAAGAGCCACCATCACCATCATCACCGCCATCACGATTATAAGGAAGCTATCGAGGAGAAAAAGACAACTGCTCCTCAGAAGAAAAAAACGATGGCAAAAAAACCGCAAAAGACCTTCGCTCAAAAACTGCAGAGCCTTGGCGGAATTGACGATTCTTCTTCAAATGAACTTATTTAATGGAAAAGAGCTTATCTCCTCGGAGATAAGCTCTTTTGAGTTTTTGTTGATATAAATTATGCTTCTTCCTTCATCTTTGCGAAGCATTCGCTGCAATAAACGGGACGGTCTTCTCTGGGGCGGAAAGGAACCTTAGCAGCACCGCCGCAGTTAGCGCAAGTTGCGTCGAAAAGCTCACGCTCGCCGCGAACAGCGTTCTTTCTTGCGTCACGGCAGCTCTTGCAACGCTGGGGCTCGTTTACGAAACCTTTTTCAGCGTAAAATTCCTGCTCACCTGCTGAGAAAATAAATTCCTCGCCGCAATCCTTGCAGATTAAAGTTTTGTCTTCGTACATAATTCTTACCTCACTAACAATTTTTTTGTAACCGGTATAAGGTTACGGACACCTGTGGACGGTTAATCCGTTGTGTTTTTCACAAGCGCCAAGGTATCATTTTTCCTTGAGTTTTTTTCTTGCTCTTTGCAAAGCGTTGTCAACCGTTTTTTCGGTGACAGAAAGTTTCTCGGCAATAGAGTTATAGCTGTGACCCGCAATATGGAGATTGAGAACATTTTGCTCAAGCGGAGAAAGAAGATTCTTTATCTTATTGAGAAGTTGTCCCATTCTATCTTGCATCTCAACTACAACCTCGGGGTTTGCCTGACCGTCGGTCAGGTCAAGACTGTCAATAAGCACGTAAGAATTAAGCGGTGTGTGTTTATTTCGCAGTTGATTTCGGACTGCACTCATAATACAGTTTGAAATACATTTGACAGAGTAGGTTGTAAACTCTGCACCTCCGTATGATGAATACCCGTAAACGGAGCTGAGGAGACCTATCATTCCTTCCTGAATAAGGTCGCCGTGTGTTAAAGGGCACCGCCCTACATAAGACGCCGCGATCTTTTCAACGGTCGGAGCGAAGGCTCGTATAAGCTCGTTCATTGCTTCATTATCGCCGTTCCGTGCCGCGTTAAGCATATCCTCATTTATTGAGAATTTACTCATATGGACACCTCACAGGACTAAGATACACTAATACTATAGACTATAAAAAATTTAAAGTCAACCGAATTTTCTAAATTCGCCGTTTACACCAAATTGGAAACTGGCATTTTGTGCAAAATCTCTTACGATTTTAAACCAAATTGGGATAAAAATATTGCAATTACACAAAAAATAGAATTGTGTTGCAGAAAAATTTTCTTGAAATTGCGGTGCGATTAATGTATAATCAGGGTATATTTTATACGAATTTCCCGGGAGGCAAAACGATGACGGGCTTCATTTTTCTGGATAAACCGGAGGGCATAACCTCTTTTACGGCGGTTAACAAAACGCGCAGATTGCTGGGCATAAAGAAGGCAGGGCATACCGGAACTCTCGACCCGATGGCAACGGGAGTTTTACCGATTATGCTTGGAGGAGCGACTCGATTTTCTCAGTATCTACCTGTTCACGATAAGGCTTACCAAGCCCGAATATTGCTCGGAACGGTAACAGATACTCTGGATGTAACGGGCGAAATACTCGAAAAACGCGATGTGAATGTCACGCCTGACGAGCTTAATGAGGCGGTGATGTCTTTTCTTGGCGATATAAAGCAGCTTCCGCCGATGTACTCGGCAGTTTCAAAGGATGGCGTAAGGCTGTATAAGCTTGCCCGTCAGGGAATTGAGATCGAAAGAGAGGCGAGGGATGTTACGATTCATTCTCTTGACATTGTCGGCGGTATTGAAAATAATGAATTTGTTCTCAATGTTTCCTGCTCGGCAGGTACATATATCCGTTCTCTCGCGGCGGATATCGGAGAAAAGCTTGGATGCGGTGCAACCATTTCTGCGTTGCGACGGACTTTTGCAAACGGAATCGGTATTGAAAGAACGGTAACTTTTGAGGATATCGAAAAGGCTGTAGCAGACGGAGCGGTCGAAAAGCTTATTGCTCCCTGCGATGAGATGCTTTCTTCTTACCCTGCAGTTAAAGTCAGCGCTAAGCAAGCGTTCTATTTTTCAAACGGCGGAGCGCTTGATCTTGACAGAGTGAAGGATAAAGACTCTGTTGGAATATGCAGGGTAAAAGCGCCTGACGGTAAATTAATGGGACTTGGCAAAATTGACCGTGAAGCTAATACCCTCTCAGTTGAAAAAATTCTTGTTTATTGACCGAAAAATGCAGTTTTTTGTATACATTTATATATATATATTAAATCAGGCATTGACACATCTTGTGCAGTGCCTGATTTTTTTATAAAAACAACTTTAAATAATGCAAAAAAATGACGAAAAAACAAGTAAAAAATCGAATCAAAAAGTCAATACCTTAACCTGTAAAAAAACAATATAAAATACTGTGAAAATTTCACAAATTAAAAATATTAGTTGAAAATTTATTGACTTTACAAGCGTAATAGTTTATATTTAAACTAACCATAAGAGTGGTGTCATTAGGGTTATTGTGCCCTGGTGTATTTCAGCGACCGCTGAAACACCGCTTATACTGGATGTCCGAACATCCGACTGGTTTAATCTTGCGTCGTATTGACGCAGCAATCGCGACCATCAGCGCGAGCCGAGCACGCTGCTAAGGCGGGAAGGCTTAGGTGGCGGCGGCGGTTCGATTCTGAGGGGGTTGATTAAGCAGCGTAATAATGTCGCATCAGCAGCACGCGGCTGAATAAACTTGTGTGCAACCAAATTGTACTATATAGAATAGTATAAAATTTTTACGGAGGTGCAATCCAAAATGAGTAATGCAAAAAGATTTCTGAGTGTTATTCTTGCAATCGTAATGATGTGCTCAACACTCGTAATCGGCGCAAACGCTGCATACACTGCTTATAAGGATTCTGCTATCGTTGACCAGTATAACGGTCTTGATAAGGCAGTTCTTACAACAGATCAGTATGCATCTGCTGCAATGGACGAAGTTGATCGTATGCTCACAAAGGAACAGCTTAAGTTCACTCGTGAGGATATCATCGTTGGTGATATCGATCTTACATCAATCGACGCAGCAATGGACTCTGTTTACGCAATCGTTAACGGTGCTCTCTTCTCATCATTGAAGGGTATGCTCGGTGACCTTCAGAACTTGAACGCTGATGCGTTCGCAACTGAAGCTAAGGGTGGCGTAAGAAGAGGTACAGCCGGCAAGACAGATACTGACATCATATATGCAGTTCTTCAGTTCTTGCACGACAACACAGATCTTCTCGTATCATTCGTAGAAGGCGAACTTGATACAGGTTCAATCCTCAGCTCACTTATCGACCTTAGTGAGTTTATGGACGTTAACAAGCTCCTTAAGGGTCTCCTTTATGAGTTTGCATACGGCGTAGAGGGTACAGACGAGCAGGTTGCTGCTTCTTCTGTAGACGCTATGGCTCAGAGCCTTATCGACAAGTATGTTGTTGACGGTTATGAGGATGACGGCGAATTTGTTGAGCCTCTTGTTCCTGCTCTTAAGGGCAAGACAAACATCTCAACAGGTACAATGTACACATTCCTTGATAATGTTATTAAGGTTCTCTACAATGAGGTTCTTATCCCGATCATCAACGAAGACCTTGGTGAGACAATCAAGAAGCTCTGCGGCGTTGAGTACATCGACAACGGAGACGGTACATACACACTTGACTATTCAAACCTCAATGAGTATGCAAACCTTCTTAATGTTGATTACGAAGTTCCTACTTATACATTCACAGACGAGCCTTTCATCGCTCAGGGTAACAACATCATCAAGTCAATCCTTGATGCAATTGTTAAGTCTGATGTTATCGTATGGGAAGCAGGCGGCAAGGAAGCTTTCAAGCCGAACCTTGTAAGAGTTGCTAAGGAACTCCTTGAAAACGCAGGTAGCGAACTCTTCGCTGACTATGTTGAATTGGCTACTCCCGAAGAGCTCGAAGCTATGACAGATGTTGAACTCGTTGTTTACGCAGTTCGCGCTATCATCAACAGCTCAGCTTACGGTATGTATATTCCTGAAACAGACACAATCCGTGAGTTTGCATTTATCGCTCTTAAGCAGATTCTTGCAACAGATGTTCCGGCTCTTGATTTCTCAAATCTTGATCCGAACAGCACAGACTCTCTTGTTATCATGGGTATCAACTATGCTATCCACGCAGTAAGCTCAGAGATCGATATGGGTCTTGAGTTTGTTGACTCAATGGACGGCGTTGACGCTCAGCTTAAGAAGGCTGCTGACTACGCAGTTGATAACTACGGCGGTCTCCTCAACGGTATCACATTCAAAGACGGCGCATCAGGTTGGGAAACAATTGATACAGTTATCTTCTCAATCATTCCTGAAAGCTGGCTTCCGGTTGCAGCTAACGGCAGCTTGAAGAACTTCATCTTCACTATCGTTAACACAATCGCTGACCTCGAAATCGAAGATCTCTTCGCATTGTTCGAGTACCGTTCAGATTCAGAGCTTCAGAAGACTCCGAAGCAGGTAATCATCAACCTTGTATCTCGCGTTATTAACATCATCTTCCCGGGTGCTTTTAAGGCAGCTACAACTCTTGATGCCCTTGTAACAAACGCTGCTCTCGCAGGTACAGTAAGAGCTATCTTCGATGCTCTCTGGAACTACAGAAAGAACCTCGTTGCAGCTATCCTTCCGACACTTTGCGGTATCCTTGATCTTACAAACGCTCAGGAATTCGAGTTCCCTGAACTTACTTGGGACCCGACAGACGCAAATGTTGACGGTAACTCAATCAGAACTGCTGGTTCAGTTGCTATCAAGCTTATGGTTCGTAACGGTTCAACAGGTATCAACACTGGTTATACAGATGCTAACGGCGTATTCCATCAGGATAAGCTCTACACATATGACATTAAGTCAGTTACAACAAACGTATCAGGTATGAATGTTACATATCCTGACACAATCGCCGGTGGTCAGACAGTTGAAATGGCATTCACAGGTGCTGTTAAGGCTTCAACACCGTTCGTTGTTACAATGACATACGATGTTCTTACTGAGGACGGTTCAACTCTTACAGAGGAACCCATCACTGAAACAATGTATTCATACATCGCTTACAACGAAGCTCCCGACGATACAACAAAGCTTACATCAACAGCTTCAGGCGGTTTCTCAATCATCGACGGTCCTCGTTACCTCTATGCAAGTGGTATGGGCGATCTCGAAGATATCACAATCACAGTTCAGAACACTAATGCTGCAGAAGCAACGGCTGTTCCGTACTTCGCACAGTCAGTTACACCAACAACAGCTGTTAACAGACCTTTTGGTACATCTGAGGACGGCACTTGCCATCTCCAGGTTATCACTGATGAAACAACAATCATGCAGCAGATTGAGGATACAGCAGGTATCGCAAACATCAAGATGTTTGAAACAACAGAAGCATATGACGCTCTTACAGGTGAAGAGAAAGAAGCTATTTGGGATTCAATCATCACTTACGGTACTGTTGTTAATATTAAGACAGGTGCTGTAACTCGTTACCCGAGAATGCAGCTTGAGCTTGGTGCTACAATCAACGGCTCAACAACAATTAAGAACACTGGTGTTCTCGTATTCTGCTACAAGGACTATGGCCTTCCCGGAATGCTTGAAGACGAAATGGGCAAGCACCGTCAGCAGTCAGCTTATGCAACAGCTGATTCAACGGTATTCGCTGGTAAGACAGTTTGGGAAGCATATTCACAGGCTATGGAAGATGCTTCAAAGGCAGTTTACAGCTGTTTCCGTAACGGTACATTCGCTACATTGACAGGTAAGTTCGCACTCTATGAGCCTGCTTACAACAACCTCAAGGCTGCTATCGAAGAGCTTGACGCACAGGTTCTTTCAGCAGGTGTTGAGTCTTCTCAGGCTCTTATCGATAAGTGCTATCCGTCAAATCCGGAAGACCTTCCGTACTATGATCCTGCTTACATCCACCAGGGTGTTTCAGACTATGTTCCTTATACATACTACAACTTCCGCGATGAGTTGAGAACTCTCCAGGGTATGATCGACTCAGCTACAATTCCTGATGAGGAAGGCAATGTTGCAGTTGTTAACGAGCTTGATAAGGCTTATAACGAGCATAGATTCTCACTCTACTTCTCAAGACTTCTTACAGCTCCTGCATATAAGGCACACCTTCAGGCAGAGCTCGCTAACCCGACAAGAACAATCGGCAGCGCTGATGATTATTCAGTAGAGTCTTGGACAGATTATCAGAACGCTCTCGCATTTGCTAACACAACAGTAAATAAGGATGGCGTTAACCCGACTCAGATTAAGACAGCTTATCGTGAGCTTCTTGAAGCTGAGAAGAGACTTGTTGCTCCGTCAGAAGATATCGGCGGTGACGATGAAGTTTCATACCTTCCGACTGAGACAGTTGAAATCATCGAAGCAGAAGATGGTTCACTTATCATCACAGGTATCGACCCGAACAACGACCTTGCTGATTATTTCGCATGCACAGGTTGCTATGTAGATGTAACTGTAAACGAATCATTTGAAATGAACTCAACAGGTGCTGTTCTTAAAATCAAGAGCGAAGCTGATGATTCAGTTCTTGCAACTTACACAGTTGCTGTTTTCGCTGACATCGACGGTGACGGCGTAACAGACATCAACGAAGTTAACCAGGCTCTCCTTATTTCTGCAGGTTCAGTAAGCTACGATGATATCACATTGACTTCAGCTGACATTACAGCTGACGGTATTGTTGACGTTTCAGACCTTGGTCCGTTCCTTCTTGTTGCAGGCGGTTCAGCGGTTGTTGATGCTGAAGCTAGAACAATTGGTTAATTATTAAAGGCTCTTTATTACAAAGCAAAAATCCCTCGGAGGCGCAAGCCTCTGAGGGGAAACGGCGAGAGGTCAGCTCTATGCCGTGTCAGAAAACTTTTTACAGGAGGAATACAAAGTGAAAATTTCAAAGAAAATTCTTGCTATTCTTCTTGCTGTAACTCTTGCTCTTTCCATCTTTGCCGTCAGCGCATCTGCCGCTGGCACTCCGACAGGAACAGAAGCAATGACAGTAACTATCACTACGGATAACGAAACATATGAAGCGGAAGCCGCTGTTCAGGTTCGTGTAACGATTGCTTGTAACTATAATGTTCCGTCATTCCGTTTCCCGATAATGTTCGATTCGGAAGTTTATGAAATTCCGACGATTATCGGCCTTAAGGCATATAATACTTGCGCTTCTGCAGGTACTATCAATGCTAACACAACTAACGGCGCAGACTTCATTCCCGATGCTTATGATTCATCAGCTTTCGGTTGCGTCCTTGTTCAGTGGACAGCATCAGTTGCTAACGGTGCAGTCGGCTGCCTTAATAATGAAGCAGGCGAGCTCGCTTTCACATTCGAGCTCAAAACAAAGTCATCTGCTGTCGGTAAGACAGGTACGATCTTCATTCCTGCAGAGTCGAATCTTTTCTACTATCAGGCAATTCAGGATCCTACAGATGCAACATCATTCTACTACCTCAACGCTGAAACTTGCTCTATGACTTTCGTAGAAGCAAATGCAATGGTAGTTGGTGAGCAGGTTGGCCTTGTTCCTAATGAGGATTACGGCACCCCTGCAATTGTTGATGAAGAAAACCGCCGCGTTTACGGCTTTGCTCAGGGTATTGCAAGTACCTCTGAAATCAAAGAGTATGTAAAGGCAACAGGCGGTGCGGTTCTCCGTCCGGCAGGTACACAGTACGGTTACGGTACGGGAACAAAGCTCAATCTCGCGATTGACGGCGTAACTGTTAAGTCGTACGACCTTATCATCTTTGGTGATGTTGACGGCGACGCAGTTTGCGATATCAATGACTTGCCATACATCCTTTCATTTACTGCCGGTTCAACAATTTGTGATGATCCTGTAATTCTTTTTGCAGGTGACCTTACGAATGACGGCTTGATAGATGTTGACGACCTTTCAGTGTTCTTGTTAGCAACGAACGGTTCAATAGTTGTTGATCAAACTAATCCATACTAATCAATTGGAAAATTGATTATTTGGTAATATTAAATTAGGAGGATTATTCAATGAAACTCGCAAAAAAAGTTTTGAGTGTTGTACTTGCTCTTGTGCTTTCACTCAGTGTTTTCGCAGTTGTAGGTTCAGCTAACGGTAATCCTGATACAGCCAATTACAATGTTAAAATTTGGCTTACAGGTGCAGTTGGTGAAGTTAACTGGGAAACAAAAACTAGAGTATCCATTACTGAAGGTGATGAGTCAGCTCCCGGTGCTACTATCGAAGTACAGCCCGGTGACGAAGTAATCGTTCGTTTCTATATCACGAATGACTACTATGTTCACACTTTCCAGACAAACGTTTTCTATTCATCTCGTCTTATCGACGCTGCTGAGTTGTATATGACTCAGACAGGTTCAACATCTTGTGCAACAGCACGTCTTGCAAAGATGCACCTTTGGAACGAAGATGAACACACTTGGACTAGCGACCAGGGAACATCAAACGCAGCAAACAACGCTTGGACTAACCAGGACGCAACATTCAACGCTAATGTTGAGCAGAACTGGCCGACAGACGATGAGGGTAACAACCTCTTCAATATGGAAGATTGGAAGTTCAACCGTTTCAACAACCTTACACAGGAAAAGGCTGGCGTAACATATATTTGGGACGAAGAAGTATGGCTCTTCAGCATGCCTGTTACAGTTCCCGATGATGCAAAGCCGGGCGAAACATTCTATGTTACAATTCCTGAAGGTCTTGAGCAGAGAACAGCTAAGAAGTACGGTGCTCTCAGACTTTCTGAGATCGGTATCGCAGAAGGCGAATCAGAACCCTGTGATCTCGTTGACGCACAGGCACTTCTTAAGCCGAATATGCAGTACGGTGATGACAACCAGTACTTCGATCTTTCAGAGGCAACTCTTACACTCGTAGTTCCCGGTGCTTCAGAGCCCGAACTCGACTACACAAACATTGATGCAGCACTTGATGCAGCTTCAAAGGTAGACCGTTCAGATAAGACAGAAGCATCTCTTGCAGTGCTTGATCAGGAAATCAACGAAGCAACAGACGCTCGTTTGAACGCAACAGAGCAGGAAGCTCTTGAAACAGCAGCTAAGGAGCTTAACGATGCTATCGCTAACCTTAAGGTTAAGGCTAACTATGATGAGCTCACAGCACAGATCGGCAGATACGAAGCTATCGAAAATCCGTCAATCTATCCCGCAGCAGACTGGGCAACAGCAACAGAGAAGTACAACGCTGCTAAGGCAGTTGATGCAAATCTCACAGCTGATGATCAGGCTACAATCGACGAAGCAGCAGATGCTCTTAAGGCAGCTCTTGACGCTCTTGCAGCTCTCGACTACTCAGCTCTTGAAGCTAAGTATAACGAACTTGCAGGCAAGGATGTAGCTAACTACACAGACGATACAGTTGCAATCTTCAACGCAGCTCTTGCAAAAGCTAAGGCTCTTGTTGAAAACAAGAACGCAGCTGATCAGAACGAAATCAACGAAGCTTACAATGAACTCGTAGCAGCAGACGCAGCTCTTGCTCTTAAGGCAGCTGATTACACAGCTCTTAAGGCAGCTATCGCTAAGTACGAAGCTCTTGATGCTAAGGATTGGACAACAGCTTCTTATGCAGCAGCAACAGAGAAGTACGATGCAGCTAAGGGCATCCCAGAAGGCCTTGACATCACAGCTCAGCCCGAGATCACTGCAGCAGCAGAGGCTCTCGAAGCAGCTATCACAGCTCTTGTTCCCGCAACAGGCGCTAACTACAATGAACTCAACGCTGCTAAGGCAGAGTTCGAAGCTCTCGTAGAAGAGTATTACACAGAAGATACATATGCAGCAGCTAAGACAGCATATGATAAGGCTTGTGAAGTTCCCGCTGACCTCACATCAGAGCAGCAGGATCAGATCGACAGAGCAGCAGCAGCTCTTAACACAGCTCTTGACAACCTCGCTGAAGCAGATGCTGATTACTCAGCAGTAGAGTCAGCTAAGGCAGCAGCAGCAGCTAAGGTTGCTGAAAACGACGAAGGCACACTTCGTTACACAGATGCTTCTATCGCAGCTATCAACGACGCTGTAAATGCAGTTGTTGAAGGTCTTAAGAAGAAGGATCAGGAAACAGTTAACGGTTATGCAACAGCTATCAACGATGCAATCGCTAATGCTGAGTACAGACCGTATGACTATTCAAAGATCAATGCTCATATCGCAGCTATCGAAGCTAATGATGCAGACTACTACAATGCAGAGTCATATGCAAACTATGAAGCTGAGAAGGCAGCTCTTATCTGGACTTATACACATGAGCAGTATGCACTCGCTAAGCTTCAGGAAATCAAGTTCTTGAAGGTTACAGTTGCAGCAGCAGCAGAAGCTGATTACTCAGAAGTTGAAGCAGCTAAGAAAGCATTCGCAGATAAGAAGGCAGAAGCTAACTACACAGCAGATTCAATCGCAGCAGTAGACGCTGAAATCGCTAAGGTTGTTTATGGTCTTAACGAAAATCATCAGGCAGAAGTTGACGCTTATGCAGAAGCTATCTACGCAGCTATCGATAAGATGGTTGAGGAAGTAGTTGAGTATGCAGATTACACAGCATACAACGAAGCTCTTGCAGCAGCAAAGGCAGTTGACGCAAGCCTTTACACAACAGCATCATACGATGCATTCACCGCAGCTATAGACGAAATCGATGCAAAGCTTGCTAAGGATCTCCTTGCAGCTGAGCAGGCAAAGGTTGACGAAGCAACAGCAGCTATCGGTGACGCATATGCACTCCTTGAGGCACTTGCTGATTACTCAGCACTTGAGGCAGCTATCCTTCGCGCTGGTACATACGACCAGAACGTATGGACAGCAGACTCATGGGCAGTTGTAGAAGAGAAGCTTGCAGCAGCTAAGGCAATCGCTCCTGGTCTTGGCGTATCAGCTCAGGACGAAATCGATGAAGCAGCAAAAGCTCTTAACACAGCTCTTGATAACCTCAAGGCTAAGGAAGTTGTATCAAGCATCTCAACAATCAACTGGACACCGTCAGAGGATACTCATAACACATTCTCAGTTGCAGTAACCGGCAGA